>NZ_JAMYKV010000004.1:0-239501 GCF_040317535.1 Mesorhizobium sp. M1409 | reverse complement strand
GGAAACTCGGCCAGGCGAAGGAAAACAACGGCGTCCTGCTGCTGGTGGCGCCGAACGACCGCAAGATGCGCATCGAGGTCGGCTATGGCCTGGAAGGCACGCTGACCGACCTGCACACCAAGCTGATCATCGAAAACGACATGGTGCCGGCCTTCCGCGCCGGCGATTTCTCCGGCGGCATAGAAAAGGCCGTCGACGACATGGTGATGGTGCTGGAAGGCAATCCGGAAGAACTGGAAGCGCGCGGCAAGCGCAATCCCGCCGATAACAGCACTTCCATCGATCCCATCGTGGCGGTGTTCCTGATCCTGTGGGCGACGATGTTCTTCGGTGGGCTGGCGATGGCGTTCCTGCCGCCGATGTTCGGCACAAAGCTGTCGCCGGGCGTGTACAAATGGCTGGGCATGACGTTTCGTTACGGTCGCGGACCGAGCGGGTCCTCGGGCCGCAGCGGCTGGACAACGGGTTCGTCGTCGGGCAGCGGCTGGTCGTCGGGAAGTTCGAGCAGTGGCTGGTCTTCGGGGTCAAGCAGCAGTGGCGGGTTTTCCGGCGGCGGCGGCTCATCCGGTGGTGGCGGTTCTTCAGGAAGCTGGTGAGACAGATCATGGCAACACGACCAATCAGCCCGCAGGATCATGAGCGCATCGCGACCGCGATCCGCGCCGCCGAATCGAAAACCGACGGCGAAATCTACTGCGTCGTGGCGCATGCCAGCGACGGCTATTTCTTCCCGGCCGCCTTCATGGCGACCGTGGGCATGCTGATCGTCAGCCTGGCCGTCGGCTATGGGCTGGAAGCCTGGTGGCTGTCGATCCGGCTGCCGCATTTCGTCCTCGCCCAGCTCCTGGCGCTGGCCTGTGTGCTGGCCTTGTTGTGGGCGCTGCCCGGCCTGCGCATCCATCTGGTGCCGAGGCGGCTGCGCTATCAGGCGGCGCATGCCAACGCGATCAAGCAGTTCCTCGCCCGCAACGTCCACCGCACCACGGCGCGCACCGGGGTTCTGGTCTTCGTCTCCATCGCCGAGCGCTATGCCGAAGTGGTCGCCGACTCGGGCATCGACGCCAAGGTCGGCCAGCATGTCTGGGATGGCGTTGTGCGCGACCTTACGGCGCATGCCGGCGACGACCGGCTTGCCGACGGCTTCGTCAAGGTGATCGAGAGGGTGGGGGCGGTGCTGGCCGAGCATTTCCCGGTCACGGTGGGTGACAGCAACGAACTGGACGACCATCTGGTCGAAATCTGAGTTCTTCCAGAGGGACTTCGAAGGCACCTCGCTGATGCGACGATCGCCTGTGAGAAAGCCGGCGGCGGGCCGCCCGGACTCTTGCAATCGGGCGATGCGGGTTTATGGTTAACAAATCATGAATACGCTGACCATCGACATCAGGAAGGCCGACCCGCGCGATGCCAGCGCCATCGCCGAGGTGCATCTGGAGGCCTGGCGCGGCGCCTATTCCGGCATTATTCCGCACCGCACCCTGACATCGATGATCAACCGCCGCGGCGCCGACTGGTGGGCGAATGCGATTCGCCGCGCCGCCACCGTTCTGGTGGTCGAAATCGGCGGCAAGATCGCCGGCTATGCGACGATCGGCAAGAACCGGGCCCGCGAACTGCGCCAGCAGGGCGAAATCTACGAATTGTACCTGCGCCCGGAATATCAGGGCATCGGGCTTGGCAGCCGGCTGTTCGCGGCGGCCAGGGCGCGTCTGGCCGATCATGGGCTGAAAGGCATGGTGGTTTGGGCGCTGGAAGACAACCAGAACGCGCTTGCCTTCTATGCCGGCGCCGGCGGCCGCGATGTCGCCGAGGGCGTCGAGATCTTCGAGCAGAAAGCGCTGAAGAAGGTCGCTTTCGTCTGGGAATGACAGCCCGGCTTTTCGGCCGCCCGCGTCTTCCGATCGTACCCAGCACCATTCGCCGCATTGCACCATGGCGCGCCGCCCGCTATCGATCTCTCATCAAAAGAGGGACAAAGCCATGCGCATTGAAGCCATAGCCAGTGGAAAGAATCCGCCTGAGGACGTCAACGTCATCATCGAGGTGCCGATCGGCGGCGAGCCGATCAAGTATGAGATGGACAAGGAGGCCGGCACGCTGTTCGTCGACCGCTTCCTGCACACCTCGATGCGCTACCCCGGCAATTACGGCTTCGTGCCGCACACGCTGTCGGGCGACGGCGATCCGATCGACGTGCTGGTCTGCAACACACGCGCGCTGGTGCCGGGCTGCGTCATCAACGTGCGGCCGATCGGCGTGCTGATCATGGAAGACAATGCCGGCCAGGACGAGAAGATCATCGCCGTGCCGTCGCCGAAGCTGACGCTGCGCTACGAGAACGTCACCGAATACACCCAGCTGCCCGACATCACGCGCCAGCAGGTGCAGCACTTCTTCGAGCACTACAAGGATCTCGAGCCCGGCAAATGGGTCAAGATCGAAGGCTGGCACGATTCCAAATATGCCAAGAAGATGATCGTCGACGCGATCGAGCGGGCCAAGGCGGGCAAGTAGCCCGCCGTGCTCAGTTATCCACCCGGCCGAAAGCCGGCACGTTGCCGATGACGGTGTGCCTGTCCTTGCCGCAGGCGAAGGTTCGCGCCTTGTCGTCGGCAAGCTTGCGCGCCTGATCGTTGGCGCCTGGATTGCCGGTGGCAAGCACCAGGCCGACGGTGCAGCCGTCGCGGGCCCCCATCTGGCCGACCTTGGCGACGAGCAGTACCTCGGTCGGTTTTTTTTCGTCATCCGCGTTGCTGATCGAGCGGCGATGGATGACGGCAAAGGGCACCGCAGTCTCGCCCTTGGTCTCGATGCGCCATTCGATCTTGGCTCCGGATGAATTGAAACCGGAAAAGCTCTCCCAGACCGTTGTCATGTCGCCGCCGGGCGGAAAACCGTAGAACAGCGATTCACGAGCATCGTCGTAGGCGATCAGCACGGGATAACCGCGAAAACCCGAACAGGCGAGTTGGGCCCAGTCGCCGTCGCCTTCCTCGGCCTGCGCGTAGGTCACGCAATCCTTCTTCGAGTCGAGATCGGTGTAGGCGCTTGCAATGCCATCGGCGTGTGCGGCCTGGCAGAAGCCGGCGAGGGTGAGCGAAATCAGCAGGCTACGCATCGCGGACATCTCCGTTGCAGGGCATCGCAGCGTAGCGCCAAATGCTATTTCTTCAAGCTGGCTTCAATCAGCAGATCGGCGTTGCGGGCGACCGACTGGGCCGGGCCGCCGAGCCCGAACAACTGGCCGCTGATATAGGCGCCTTCGATCAGGAGCAGCAGGCCGTCGCCCAGCGTGTCAGGGTCTTGCGCGCCCATCGCAACCGCCATGGCGCGTAGGCGGCGGCGCAATTCCTGCTTGTTGGCCTCGCTGACCACGCGGGCCGGATGGCTGTGGTCGGGATATTCGACCGCCGCATTGGTCATGCCGCAGCCGCGATAGTCCGCCACTTGCGTGCGCTTGCCGATGCGGGTCAGGAAGGCCTTGAGCTGCGCGCGCGGGTCGCCGGGATGAGCGGCGACCGCCTCGTCGAAACGCTCCCAGTATTCAAGATCGTATTGCCTGAGATAGGAAGCGGCCAACTCATCCTTGGACGGAAAGCTGCGATAGAGGCTGGGCTTGGTGACGCCGGCGCGTTTGACGATCTCGTCGACGCCGATCGCCCTGATGCCGCGCCGGTAGAACAGATCATAGGCCACATCGAGTATCTTCTTGGCGGCTTTCGGCGGCGCCGATGCATGACCGTCGCTGATGGTCAGATCAATATTTTTGTCCGTTGGCATCGTGTGACTCGATTGACAATGTTACCGATCGGTACGTATACCTGTCCGCACCCTGTAACGTACCGGTCAGTAACATGATAACTCAATCTCGTCCCTTTGGCCAGCGCTACGCCTTCGTCGTGGTCGGCATCATCTTTCTCTGCCTGCTGGTCGCGGCCGGCCTGCGGTCCGCACCCGCCGTCATGATGCTGCCGCTGGAGAATAGCTTTGGCTGGCGGCGCGACGTCATCTCGCTGGCCGCTGGTGTCGGCATCCTGCTTTACGGTCTCACCGGTCCATTCGCCGCGGCGCTGATGGAGCGCATCGGTCTACGGCGCACGCTGCTCGCCTCGCTTATGGTGATGTCGGGCTCTACCGCCCTCAGCCTGCTGATGACCAAGCCCTGGCATCTGTTCATCACCTGGGGCGTGTTCTCGGGCATCGGTTCCGGCGCTGTCGCCAGCGTGCTCGGCGCCACCATCGTCAATCGCTGGTTCAAGACCAATCGCGGCCTTGTCATGGGATTGATGTCGGCCTCCAGCGCATCGGGCATGCTGGTGTTCCTGCCGCTGATCGCCGCGTTGGCGCAGTCGGGCGGCTGGCAGCCGGTCGTCATTGCGGTGGCGATCGCCACCGCGGCCCTGATACCGCTGGTCTGGCTGCTGGTGCCGGAGCGGCCGGCCTCGATCGGCATGGTGCGCTACGGCGCCGATGCCGACGACCTGCCGCCGGCTCCGCCCGCGTCACAGGGCAATTTCCTCGCGCATACGTTCTCGACGCTGCGCCGCGCCGCCGGCACGCGGGTGTTCTGGTATCTGTTCGCCACCTTCTTCGTCTGCGGCTTCACCACCAACGGGCTGGTCGGCACGCATCTGATCGCCTTCTGCGGCGACATGGGCATCGGCGAGGTGCAGGCCGCCGGCCTGCTGTCGATGATGGGCATTTTCGACCTGATCGGCACGACGCTGTCGGGCTGGCTCACCGACCGCTACGATCCGCGCAAGCTGCTTGGCGTCTATTACGGCATTCGTGGCCTGTCGCTGATCTACCTGCCCTATTCCGGCTTCTCGGCGACCAGCCTGATCATCTTCGCCGTGCTCTACGGCCTCGACTGGATCGCCACTGTGCCGCCGACGCTAAGGCTCGCCAACGAGGCGTTCGGCGATCGCAGCGGACCGATCGTGTTCGGCTGGATCGTCGCCGGCCACCAGATCGGTGCGGCGACCGCGGCGGCTTTCGGCGGCACCATGCGCGAATTGCAAGGCAATTACGAACTGGCCTTCCTGATTGCCGGCATGACGGCGATTGCCGCCGCCTGTATCTCGCTGCTGATCAATACAAATCGCCCGGCGTTTGATCCGGAGCCGCAAGCGGCTTGAGCTGCTCTTCCCTTCTCCCCTTGTGGGTCCCACAAGGGGAGAAGGGAAGATGTGGTTGTTACCAAAACTTCATCGTCCCGAGATGCGCCTGAAACATTGACGCTGGACCTTGGTGGCACCGTTCAAGCCATCCAGGAAACAGCCATGAACAAGCTTTCGATGACCCGCCGCGCCTTCGTCACGTCCGCCAGCGCCATTGGCCTGGCCGGGGTCTCGAGCCTGGCGCTGCCATACTATTCGCGTGCCAATCAGCGGCCGGCCTTCACCCATGGCGTCCAGTCGGGCGATGTCGACGCCATCAGCGGCATGGTGTGGACGCGCACCGACCGCCCGTCGCGCGTCATGTTCGAGGTGTCGTCGACGGAGAGTTTCGCCAATGCGACGCGCCTGGCACCGCTCGATACATCACCGGCCAGCGACTATACGGTCAAGCGGCTTCTCACCGACCTCGCTTCCGATCAGGACATCTTCTACCGCATGACGTCAGCCGATCTAGCCGACATCAACGCCGTTTCCGAGCCGATCACAGGTCGCTTCAGGACGGCGCCGGCGTCGAAGCGCGACATCCGCTTTGCCTGGTCGGGCGACACAGCCGGCCAGGGCTGGGGCATCGACGAGACCGGCATGAAGACCTACGCCACGATCGGCAGGCACACGCCCGATTTCTTCCTGCATTCGGGCGACACCATCTATGCCGACGGCGCCATGAAGGACGAGGTCGACCTGCCCGGCGGCGGCAAGTGGAAGAACGCCGTGCTGATCGACGGCAAGCGCAAGGTCGCCGAGACGCTGGACGAATACCG
This sequence comes from Mesorhizobium sp. M1409, assembly GCF_040317535.1. Lineage (NCBI taxonomy): Bacteria > Pseudomonadati > Pseudomonadota > Alphaproteobacteria > Hyphomicrobiales > Phyllobacteriaceae > Mesorhizobium > Mesorhizobium sp. M1409. Next base: position 233,560 of record NZ_JAMYKV010000004.1, on the reverse strand, counting down.
GGACCAATGGAAATACAACATGATGGACAGGAACGTGCTCGGCCTGAGCGCCATCTGCCCGACCTTCTACCAGTGGGACGACCACGAAGTTCTGAACAACTGGTCGGACTCGAAGGACCTCAGCGCCGACAATCGCTACACGGAGAAGTCCATCCACGTGCTGGCGGCCCGTGCGGCGCGCGCCTTCCACGAGATGACGACGATCCGCTACGAGCCGTCCGAGCCCGGCCGCGTCTATCGCAAAATCGCTTACGGGCCGCTGCTCGACGTGTTCTTCCTCGACATGCGGTCCTATCGCGGCCCCAACGGTCCGGACATGCAAGATGAGATGACACCGCAATCGCGCATACTGGGCGAACAGCAGACGAAATGGCTGAAGCGCGAACTGGCGAATTCGAAGGCGACCTGGAAAATCATTGCCGCCGACATGCCGCTCGGCCTCGTCGTCTGGGACGACGGCGCCAAGAAAGTCGGTGCCGAAGCGGTCAGCAATGGCGATAGTGGCTTGCCAAAGGGACGCGAGCTCGAGATCGCCGACCTGCTGCGCTTCATCAAGAACGCCGGCATCAGCAACACAGTCTGGCTGACCGCCGACGTGCATTACACGGCCGCCCACCACTACAACCCGGACAAGGCGCGGTTCCAGGATTTCAATCCGTTCTGGGAATTCGTCTCGGGCCCGATCCATGCCGGCACGTTCGGCCCCAATGATTTTGACATGACATTCGGGCCGGAGCTGAAGTTCATCAAGGCGCCGACCGCCGAACAGGGTCAGAACCTGCCGCCATCGGCGGGCCTGCAATTCTTCGGGCTAGTCGATATTTCAGGCGCCAGCGAGCAGATGACGGTGCGGCTGATGGATCGCGACGACAACGAACTCTACAAGGTGACGCTCGACCCGGTGCGGTCGGCGTAAGCGCGCGGTCTGTTGGAAAAGCGTCCCGGACGCCCGCCACGTCTTAGTCTGGGTAGCAGACCATTGGAATGTTCGGCCAGACGGCGCTGTCGCAGTTGGCGGTATCCTGCCTATGCTTGAAGGAGGCGCTGACCGGGCCGGTCACCATCGGGTCGACACCGTCGGGTGCGTCGGCGAAGACCTGCTCGGCTGTCTGCGTGCCGGACTGCGCGACGGGGCGCGTCTCGCGCAGCGTCGCGGCCGACTGCGCGGCGTTGGCGGCCAGCAGGATTGCAAAGGCCGCGGACGCGATGAGTGGCCAAAATCGGTTGAGTTTATCGGTCATGATTTTCGAACTGCCCGGACCCGGAAAGGTTCCCGCCTTGGTTAACAAAATCATCTCACACGCGGATGCTTAAGATTTGATGAGTATTTGGTGGCGCGCCTCCTCTTTCGCAACTGCGAAAAACCCTGTATGAGCCGCGCAACCGAAAGAGGCAGCGCCTTTTGGCCTGCTGCCTGCAACGCTTCCGAGACCAGAACATGAAAATCCGTAATATCGCGATCATCGCGCACGTCGACCATGGAAAAACCACCCTCGTCGACCAATTGCTCCGCCAATCCGGCTCCTTCCGGGACAACCAGCGTGTCGCCGAACGCGCCATGGATTCCAACGACCTCGAAAAGGAACGCGGCATCACCATCCTGGCCAAGGCGACCTCGGTCGATTGGAAGGACACCCGCATCAACATCGTCGACACCCCCGGCCACGCCGATTTTGGCGGCGAGGTCGAACGCATCCTGTCGATGGTGGACTCAGCCATCGTGCTGGTCGACGCGGCCGAAGGGCCGATGCCGCAGACCAAATTCGTCGTCGGCAAGGCGCTCAAGGTCGGCCTGAAGCCGATCGTCGTCATCAACAAGATCGACCGTCCGGACGCCCGCCATGTCGAAGTGGTCAACGAGGTGTTCGACCTGTTCGCAGCGCTCGACGCCACCGACGAGCAGCTCGACTTCCCGATTCTGTACGGTTCGGGCCGTGACGGCTGGGTTTCGGAAAACCCGGAAGGACCGAAGGACCAGCAGCTGGCGCCGCTGTTCGACCTCGTCATCAAGCATGTGCCGGCGCCGACCGTGCATCCCGGCCCGTTCCGCATGATCGGCACCATCCTGGAAGCCAATCCGTTCCTCGGCCGCATCATCACCGGCCGCATCGAATCAGGCACGTTGAAGTCCAACCAGCCGGTCAAGGTGCTGCACCATGACGGCACGCTGGTCGAAACCGGCCGTATCTCCAAGATCCTCGCTTTCCGCGGCCTTGAGCGCCAGCCGATCGAAGAAGCCCAGGCGGGCGATATCGTCGCCATTGCCGGCCTGTCGAAAGGCACCGTCGCCGACACGTTCTGCGATCCGGCGGTGAGCGAGCCGCTGCATGCGCAGCCGATCGATCCGCCGACCGTGACCATGTCCTTCCTCGTCAATGACAGTCCGCTGGCCGGCACCGAAGGCGACAAGGTGACCAGCCGCGTCATCCGCGACCGCCTGCTGCGCGAGGCCGAAGGCAATGTCGCGCTGAAGATCGAGGAATCGCCCGACAAGGATTCGTTCTTCGTCTCCGGCCGCGGCGAATTGCAGCTGGCCGTGCTGATCGAGACGATGCGCCGCGAAGGCTTTGAAATCGCCGTGTCGCGTCCGCGCGTCGTCATGCAGAAGGGCGAAAATGGCGAGCTTCTCGAGCCGGTCGAGGAAGTCGTCATCGACGTCGACGAGGAGCATGCCGGCATCGTCGTGCAGAAGATGTCGGAGCGCAAGGCAGAGATGGTCGAACTGCGTCCGTCCGGCGGCAACCGCCAGCGCATCGTCTTCCACGCGCCGACGCGCGGCCTGATCGGCTACCAGTCGGAACTGTTGACCGACACGCGCGGCACCGCCGTGATGAACCGGCTGTTCCATGCCTATGAGCCCTACAAGGGCGAATTGCCTGGCCGCACCAACGGTGTGCTGATCTCCAACGAGCAGGGCGAGGCGGTGGCCTACGCCATGTGGAACCTGGAAGACCGCGGCCCGATGGTCATCGACCCGGGCGTCAAGGTCTATCAGGGCATGATCATCGGCATCCACAGCCGCGACAACGATCTCGAAGTGAACGTGCTCAAGGGCAAGAAGCTGACCAACATCCGCGCCGCCGGCAAGGACGAGGCGGTGAAGCTGACCCCGCCGATCCGCATGACGCTGGAGAAGGCCTTGGCCTGGATCCAGGACGACGAACTGGTCGAAGTGACGCCGAAGACGATCCGGCTGCGCAAGCTCTATCTCGACCCGAACGAGCGCAAGCGCTTCGAGAAGTCGGCCAAGGCGGTCGGCGCGGCATAAGCTTCTTTATTTCCAAAGAGGGGGCGGAGCAAACCAATGCTCCGCCCCCTCTTTCGTTCATCCACCGGCAGCCGACATAATGTCGTCCTGGTCTACTTCACCGGCCAGATCCATGCGGATGGTCATTCCCTGGCGGGCCGGCTTGCGCAAGGCTTTGGCACCGTCGGGATGAACGACCAGCAATCGTCGCTCTTCCAGCGCTTGAAGCCGTGATCGCGAGATGCCGAGTTCGCCGGCGAGCAGCCGATCGAGTCGCAGCGACGTCGGTATTTCGAGGCCAAGCTGGAGCTCCAGCGCGGTTGCCGTCTCCCTTGCGCCGCCAAGCCTGCGCTTGTGAACGGCGACATCGGGAAATTCCTCGAGGCGCCCGATCCGGTTTCGCAGCGCGACGACATCGAAGGCATGGCGGCGGGCCAGTCCCGGATCGTTGCTTTCGAGCGCCCGCAGCCAAGCAGGCTCGATGTCGCGGCGGTTACAGCGCTCGAAAATGCCGAAATTCCAGGAATTGTCGCAGTCGATGCAGCGGTAGATCAGCCAGACATCGATGCGCTTGCCGTTGGCGTTGACGCGGAATTTCCCGCTGCTGCAATAGGCTTTCACAGTGCCGCAGCGATTGCAGTTGATGAGCGGTCGCGGTGCGATTTTGGGCGCGATAGCCCAGTGGATGCGCAGAGTGCCGGACATGCCGATAAGCCCTTCCCGTCGGGAAGTTCATCAGGCCGGCGATGTCGAGATGCCCATGCGGGCACGGCGTGGCGATAGGCTGCGGTTTTTGGAAATCGGGTGTCACGGGCAAAAGCCGCGCGACGCGGTTCAGCAGTGCCAAACCGGTCTCGAACCGCCGCCCAGAGGAACACATGAAAATGAAAACAGACACCGCGAATGCGGCGTCATGCAGTGTGTCGGGGGAGTTGACGAGACCGGCGGTTACGTAGGCAAAGTGAAGCTCAAAATTGTTTCGCGGCAGCACTTCTAGCCGCGAGATGCAGGCCGGGCAAGGGGTTCGGCAGTTGATGCATAACAAGAGTCGCACAGTTGCTGATGTCGGCGCCGCCCCTCATCGCCCTGCCGGGCACTTCTCCCCGTATAGTGACCTATTGGATTCACACATCTTTCTGCGGCGGCTAAAGAAACGTGAAATCAAAGACTTAAGTGAGGGCGATGTCGTCATGATCCCTTGGCGGCGCTAGTGTGTGAATGCCATAGGTATAGTGACGGGGAGAAGGACGGCTTCGCAAAGGATTTCGCCAATCTCCAACGTTGCGGAAAAGATGCCAAGGTTGCGGCCAGCCCCCTTCTCCCCGTCACTATACGGGGAGAAGATGCCGGCAGGCAGATGAGGGGCGGCGCAAACGCCTCTTCAGAGGCGAAATTTCGCTGCCAAATCGCCGTCGATCGGCTATCCTTCGCTCTCTAACGTTGAAGGCCCTGGCCATGCACCTCACATCGCTCCTGATCTTCGCCGCCGCCTTGTTCGTTGCCGCCGGCTCGCCCGGTCCATCGATCGCGGCGCTCGTCGCGCGCGTCATTTCGAAAGGCTTCCGCGACGTGTTCCCGTTCCTGCTTGCCATGTGGATCGGCGAGGGCATCTGGCTGTCGCTGGCGGTATTCGGGCTGGCCGTGGTGGCGCAGACCTTCCATTTCGCCTTTGTCGTCGTGAAATGGGTCGGCGTCGCCTACCTCGCCTACCTTGCCTGGAAGATGTGGACCGCACCTGTCGACGCGAAAGAGGGCGAGATGCCGCGCGAGGATTCTCCGGCAAAGCTGTTCTTCGCCGGCATGGCGGTAACGCTCGGCAATCCCAAGATCATGATGTTCTATCTGGCGCTGCTGCCGACCATCATCGACCTCGCTTCGGTCAGCATCGTCGGCTGGGTCGAGTTGACGGCGACCATGGCCGTGGTGCTTGTCGCCATCGATCTGGCCTGGGTGCTCGCCGCATCACAGGCGCGCAAGCTCCTGAAGAGCAAGCGCGCCATGAAGATCGCCAACCGCATCAGCGCCACGACGATGGCCGGCGCGGCCGCGGCGATCGCGGCGCGGTCATAACCCGTCACATCATCTCAATGATGGGCGCGATCTCGACGCTGAAACCCGGGTCCATCAGGATCGGGCAATCCTTGGCCTTGGCTACGGCATCGTCGATATCTTTCGCTTCGACGATCGTGTAGCCGGCAGTCGGATTGCTGCCGCCATTGTTCTCGACCTTGCCGCCGGGTAGCACCATCTTCGACATGCCGACCGGATTGCCGCCGTCGACCACGGCCGAGCCGAGCTTGCCATACCAGCCGTTCCAGGCGTCCATTGCCGCTTTCCGCTCGGCCTCGTCGGTCGGCATCTTGCCCGAGCCATGATAGACGTAGAGATACTTCGCCATGTTCTCCTCCCTTGGTGAGCGGCATCGAACCGGCATGCGGTCATGCCGCCTGCCGATCATCGGACCAAACCGGCAAACAAGCAATGAGAATGCGAGACAGCTAATATAAGGCCCAGTCGGGTTGCAGCCGCCAGCCTCACCGCGCCATAGCGTGATATTCGTCGTTTGGCCGCATATCGATCGCCGCGGCCACCCGGTTCGACATGTTGAAGAAGGCCGCGGTCGAGGCGATGTCCCAGATGTCGCGATCGGTGAAGCCGGCCTTGCGAAGTGCTGCCCGATCGGCCTCGACAATCTTCGCCGGCTCCTCGGTCAACTTGACGGCGAATTCGAGCATTGCGGTCTGCTTGGGCGAAAGATCGGCGGCGCGGAAATTCATCACCATCATTTCGCCGAGCGCCGGGTCGCCGGACAACTGGCGTACCGCCGCGCCATGGGCGGTCAGGCAATAGTAGCAATGATTTATCGAAGAGACGGCGACCGCGATCATCTCCCGCTCCAGCTTCGACAGGCCGGATTCTCCGAGCATCAAATCGTTGTACATGTCGGTGAAAGCACGCAGCTTCTTGTCATCGAAGGCGTAGGCGCGCAGCACGTTGGGGACGAGGCCGAGCTTCTCCTCGCATTTGGCGAAATAGGTCTTTGTCGCCTCGCTCAGATCTCCCGAGGCAAGGTCAAGCGCGGTGATTTTGCCAGTCATGGGTCATTTCTCCTCGTTGGACGGCGTCTTGTTGCGGAATTCCGATATTTCTTTGCAAGCCGTCAAACCTTTGTCGCCAAACAGCGGTCATCTGCTACCATAGTCGTAAAAGCATTGACGGGAGGGAAGTGCCTCATGGCCAGCGTGAAATCCGCGAGCAAGCCGAAGAAAAAAACCACGGCAGCGACAAAAGCGGAGGAAAGGCCAGCCAGGCTCGCCGACTATCTGCTCGCCCGCGCGCCGGCTGAAGATCTCGCCGCCTATGAAATGGCCGATCTCGAACGCGCCGCCGATCTCGCCGGCCAGGCAATCGCCGTTCACAAGAAAGGCGAGTGCGTCGTCGCCGTCGACGCCGATTCCGGCGTTGTCCGAGACGGCCGCCCGGTGACGGTCATCACGGTCGTCAACGACAACATGCCGTTCCTGTTCGATTCCATCCTTGGCGAAATCACCGAGACGTCAGGCGAGCCGATGCTGGTCACCCATCCGGTCATCGTGGTTCGTCACGGCAAAGGCGGTGTGGAAGAGATCCTCGGCGACGGCAATTTCGCCAAGGATGACGGCAGCCACGACCGGCTGAGCGTCATCCATGTCCACATACCGCGGCTGACCGCGGAGCAGGCGAGCGGATTGACCGAGCGGTTGCGCAAGACGCTCCGCCAGGTTCATGCCGCCGTCCACGACTGGAGACCGATGCTGGCCCGCCTCGATCAGGCGATTTCCGAATTCCGCTATTCGGCGGTGCCGCTCGACAAGAAAAGCGTTGCCGAGGCGATCGCTTTCCTCGAGTGGCTGCGCGACGACAATTTCACCTTCCTCGGCATGCGCGAGTTCAAATACACCGGCGGCGAGGAGAGCGGCACACTGGAGCGCGCCGACAAGGCCGGCCTCGGCATCCTCGCTGATCCCGATGTGCTGGTGCTCAGGCGCGGCACCGAAGCGGTGACGACAACGCCGGAGATCCGCGCCTTCCTGCATGGGCCGGAGCCGCTGATCGTCACCAAGGCCAATGCCAAGTCTTCCGTGCATCGCCGCATCTATCTCGATTACATCGGCGTCAAGACCTACACCGCCAAAGGCACGCTGGCGGGCGAATTGCGCATGGTCGGCCTGTTCACCTCGACCGCCTACACGCGCTCGGTGATGAAGATCCCTTATCTCCGGTCAAAGGCCGAAACCATCATCGCCAAGTCCGGCTTCGACCGGCACGACCACTCCGGCAAGGCGCTGATCAACGTTTTGGAGAGCTATCCGCGCGACGAATTGTTCCAGGTGCCGGTGCCGATCCTGAGGAAGCACGCCGCCGCCATTCTCGGTCTGGTCGAGCGGCCGCGGGTCCGGGCGCTGGTGCGCGCCGACCAGTTCGACCGCTTCGTCTCGATCCTCGTCTTCGTGCCGCGCGACCGTTACGACAGCGTGGTGCGCGAGAAGATCGGCCTCTATCTGAAAACCGTGTTCGAGGGCCGGCTGTCGGCCTACTACCCGGCATTCCCCGAAGGCGGGCTGGCGCGCGTGCACTTCATCATCGGCCGTTCCGGCGGCAAGACGCCGAAGGTCGAGCAAGCGACGATCGAAGCCGCGATCCGCGACATCGTGCGTACCTGGGAAGATGCGCTTTCAGATGCGGCGGAGGCCAATGGCGCCGACCAGATGTTGAAGAGCATCGCCGCGCGGCTGCCGGAAAGCTACCGCGATTCGTTTAGCGCGGCGGTAGCGCTGGCCGATGCCGGGCGCATTGCCAAAATCAGCGCCGGCAATCCGATCGCCATCAACTATTATCGCCATGGCGAGCAGAAGCCGCACCAGGCAGCGCTGAAGATCTATCACCACGGCAGCCCGGTGGCGCTGTCGCGGCGCGTGCCGGTGCTGGAAAACATCGGCTTCCGCGTCATCAGCGAACGCACCTTCGAAGTCGGTGACGGCCAGTCCGGCCAGATCAGTAGCGGTCAGCCCGGCATGATCAATAGTGATCAGCCCGGCATGATCAGTAGTGATCAGCCAGGCCGGGTCTTCATCCACGACATGGAGCTGGAGAACAGCTACGGCAAGCCAATCGATCTGACCGATGGCGGGGCGCTGTTCGAGGACGCGTTCTTGTCCGTCTGGCGCGGCGACGTCGACAATGACGGCTACAATGGCCTTGCCCAGACCGCGGGCCTGTGGTCGGGCGAGATCACCGTCCTGCGCGCCTATGGCCGCTATCTGCAGCAGGTTGGCATTCCGCAAAGCCAGGATTTCATCGCCGCCGCGCTCAATCGCTATCCCGATATCGCGCGCGGCCTGCATGCGCTGTTCATCGCCAGGCTTGGCCCGACAGCCGAGACCGAAGGCGTGGTGGCGGCAAAGCACCTCAAGGCAAAGATCAAGGACGCGCTGGAAGACGTTCCCAACATCGACGACGACACCATCATCCGGCGCTATCTCAATCTGATCGAAGCCTCGCTGCGCACCAATCATTTCGTTGCCGATACGAAAGAGAAAGGCCAGTCGCTGGCGATCAAGCTCGATTCGCATGCGGTGGAAGGCTTGCCGGCGCCGCGGCCGTGGCGGGAGATCTTCGTCTACGGTTCTGAAGTCGAGGGCCTGCATCTGCGCTTCGGTCCGGTGGCGCGCGGCGGCCTGCGCTGGTCGGACCGCGCCCAGGACTATCGCACCGAGGTGCTCGGCCTGGTCAAGGCGCAGCAGGTCAAGAATGCCGTCATCGTGCCGGTCGGCGCCAAAGGCGGCTTCTACCCGAAGAAGCTGCCGATGACCGCCGGCCGTGACGCGATCTTCGAGGCCGGCACCTCGGCCTACAAGAACTTCGTCTCCAGCCTGCTGTCGATCACCGACAATATCGGCCTCGAGGGTGTCATCCCGCCGGCCGGCGTCGTGCGCCGCGACCCGGACGATCCGTATTTCGTCGTTGCCGCCGACAAGGGCACGGCGACCTTCTCCGACATCGCCAACGCCATCAGCGAGCAGCACGGCTTCTGGCTCGACGACGCTTTCGCCAGCGGCGGCTCGGCCGGCTACGACCACAAGAAGATGGGCATCACCGCCAAGGGCGCATGGGAAGCCGTCAAGCGGCATTTCCGAGAGATCAACCGCGATATCCAGACCTCGCCTTTCACTGTCGTCGGTGTCGGCGACATGTCGGGCGACGTGTTCGGCAACGGCATGCTGTTGTCGCCGAAGACCCGGCTGATCGCCGCCTTCGATCATCGCGACATCTTCATAGATCCCGATCCGGATATGGCCGCGTCGATGGCCGAACGCGAGCGCATGTTCGCTCTCCCCCGCTCGAGCTGGCAGGACTACGACAAGACCAAACTGTCGGAAGGCGGCATCGTCGTCTCGCGCAACCAAAAGTCGATCACCCTGCCGGCTGCGGCGGCGGCAGCGATCGGCCTTGGCAAGACGACCGCCACGCCGGTCGAGATCATGACCGCCATCCTGAAGGCGCCGGTCGATCTTCTGTGGTTCGGCGGCATCGGCACGTATTTGCGAGCATCGACCGAGACCAATGCCGAGGTCGGCGACCGCGCCAACGATGCCATCCGCGTGACCGCGCTGGACGTGCGCGCCAAGGTGATCGGCGAGGGTGCCAATCTCGGCGTCACCCAGCGGGCGCGCATCGAGTTCGGCATGAACGGAGGCCGTTGCAATTCCGACGCCATCGACAATTCCGGCGGCGTCAACTGCTCCGACGTCGAGGTCAACATCAAGATCGCGCTGGCGTCAGCCATGCGCAAGGGATCGTTGACGCGCCCTGCTCGCAACAAGCTGCTGGCCGAGATGACGGACGAGGTCGGCTCGCTCGTCCTGTCCAACAACTACCAGCAGACGCTGGCACTTTCGATCGCCCGCAAGCGCGGCCTCGCCGACATCGCGCATCAGAGCCGTTTCATGACGGCGCTGGAGGCGCGCGGCCTGCTCGACCGCGCCGTCGAGACGCTGCCGTCGCCGGCGGCACTCGCCGAGCGCGAAGCGCGCGGCGAACCGCTGACCAGGGCCGAGCTCGGTGTGCTGCTCGCCTATGCCAAAATCGTGCTGTTTTCCGACATCGTCGCCAGCGACGTGCCGGACGACGCGCATTTCGACCGCGACCTGATGGGTTATTTTCCCGACCGGATGGCGAAGAAATACGCCGCCGAAATCCACGGCCACCGGCTGCGCCGCGAGATCATTACGCGCGTCGTCGCCAACGATCTGGTCAATCGCGGCGGCCCGTCCTTCGTCAACCGGCTGCAGGAGGCCACGGGGCGCACCGCTGCCGACGTGGTGCGGACCTTCGCGGTGGTGCGCGACGGTTTTGCCTTGCCGGCGCTCTATCGCGAGATCGACGCGCTCGACAACCAGATCGATGGCCAGGTGCAGCTCGATCTCTATCAGATGGTCAGCCGGCTGATCTATGTGACCAGCGGCTGGTATCTGAAGAACGATGTCGGCACGGCAGCCCTTGGCCAGCGCATCGCCGAACTGCTGGAAGCCCGCAAGGCGCTGGAGCCTAGGCTCGTTTCGCTGCTGCCGGCCTTCTCGCGCGAGCGGATCGAGGAGAAGCGGCACGGGCTGTTCAAGAGCGGCGCGCCGGAACGGCTGGCCGAGCAGCTGGCGCTGAGCGAGGTGGCGGAACTCATCCCCGACATCGCGCTGACGGCGCGCACCGCCGGCGCCGACATCGTCGCGGCGGCCACAGCATTCTTCGCCGTGAGCGATGCCTTCCGCATCCCGCGTGTCGAGGACGCGGCACGCTCGATCACGCCGTCGGACTATTACGACCAGCTGGCGCTTTCGCGCGCCACCGACATGATCGGCGCCGCGCGGCGCGGCATCGCGGTGGCGGCACTCACCGGTCATGCCAAGACGGCCGATCCGGTGGCGGCCTGGCTGGAAGCTGGCGGCGAGCGGGTGGCGCGCATCCGCGAGCGGCTGCAGGCGCTGACCGAAGGCGGCGACATCACCGTGTCGCGGCTGTCGGTCGCTTCCGGGTTGATGAGCGACTTGACGGGGATGTGAGTTGGTTTGTTTTCACCCGGCTGTCGCCACCTTTTCCCCGCATAGCGACGAGGGAAGGGATTCGGCCGCAATGCTGGCTTTCTCGCGACGCCGATGATTGGCGAAACCGTCAATGACGACGTCTTTCTCTCCGTCGCTATACCGGGAGAAATGCCCGACAGAGCCATGAGGGCGGCGCAATGCTTGATATTTGCATGAATGCTGGAAAAATGCAGACATGGCGCCCGATACGGGCACGGCCGGGGGAATCATCATGGCGGTAGAGGCGGTGCAGCGCGCGTCTGGACGTGGTATCTGGGGATGGATGCTGTTCGACTGGGCCGCGCAGCCGTTCTTCACGGTCATCACCACCTTCATCTTCGGGCCGTACTTCGTCTCACGCATGGCGAGCGATCCGGAAACCGGCCAGGCGGCCTGGGGTTACGGCATTGCCGCGGCGGGCCTGGTCATCGCCGTGCTGTCGCCGATCCTGGGCTCGATCGCCGATCAGACCGGCCCACGCAAGCCGTGGATTGCGTTCTTCGCCGCGGTCAAGGTCACCAGCCTTAGCCTGCTTTGGTTCGCGGCTCCCGGTTCGAACCTTTTCCTGGTCGTGTTCTTGTTCTCGCTGGCGTCGGTCGCGGCCGAGTTTTCGACCGTGTTCAACGATTCGATGATGCCGCGCCTGGTGCCGAAGAGCGAGATCGGACGGATTTCCAACATGGCGTGGGGCCTTGGATATCTCGGCGGCATGATCGCGCTGATCTTCGTGGTCGCCTGCATGGCCGGTTCGCCGGAGACGGGCAAGACGATCATCGGCATCGACCCGCTGTTCGGGCTCGACCCGAAACTCGGCGAGGACGCCCGCGCCACCGGGCCGCTGTCGGCCGGCTGGTACTTCCTGTTCATCCTGCCGATGTTCTTTTTCACGCCCGACGCCCTCAAGGGCCTGCCGATCGGCCCGGCGGTGCGAGAGGGGTTGGCTGAGCTGAAAGTAACACTGGGTGAGGTGCGCAAGCGCAGCGGTATCTTCCGCTTCCTTGTCGCCCGCATGATCTATCAGGACGGCGTCAACGCGCTGCTGGCGCTGGGTGGTACGTTTGCGGCTGCAATGTTCCATTGGTCGATCACCGAGATCGGCATTTTCGGCATCATTCTCAATGTCGTCGCCATCTTCGGCTGCCTGGTTGCAGCCCGTCTCGACACGGCGCTTGGTTCAAAAACCATCGTGATGATCTCACTGGTCCTGCTCGGCATCGCCACGATCGGCATCGTCTCGACCGGACCGGGTTACACTTTGTTCGGCCTCTGGATGATGCCCGGACCAGACAGCGGCGGCCTGTTCGGTACGACGGCGGAAAAGGCCTACATCTTCTTCGGCCTGTTGATTGGCGTGGCTTTCGGGCCGGTGCAGGCGTCGTCGCGTTCCTACATGGCGCGCAGCGTTACCGCCGCCGAATCCGGCCGCTATTTCGGAATTTATGCGCTTGCCGGGCGGGCGACCAGTTTCCTGGCGCCGTTCATGGTCGCGTCCGTCACCTTGGCCAGTGGCTCGGCGCGCCTCGGAATGGCGGTGATCGTGCTGTTCCTTGGGCTCGGCATGGCGATCCTGGTCAAGACGCCCTATCCGGCGGATCGACCGGCGGAGTGAGTTTACCCTCCCCCATGTGGGGACGGTACAAACGCCCAGCCGAGCCGGGGGGGGGGGCGGGGGCGGCGCCCCCCGCCCGCGGCGCCGCCCCCACCCCGTCTCACGAATTTTGCTTCGCAAAAATCGTTCACCGACCCTCCCCACAAGGGGGAGGGTAAGGTACTCAATGCCGGAAATGCCTCACGCCCGTAAAGACCATGGCGATGCCATGCTCGTCGGCGGCGGCGATGACGTCCTTGTCGTTCATCGAGCCGCCAGGCTGGATTACGGCAGTGGCGCCCGCGGCGATGGCGGCCAGCAGTCCGTCGGCGAAGGGGAAGAAGGCGTCGGAAGCGACGACCGAGCCCTTGGTCAGCGGTTCGGCAAGGCCCGCAGCCTCGGCGGCGTCGAGCGCCTTGCGCGCGGCGATGCGTGAGGAATCGACCCGGCTCATCTGGCCGGCGCCGATGCCGACGGTGGCGCCATCCTCGACGTAAACGATGGCGTTGGACTTGACGTGCTTGGCGACGCGGAAGGCGAATTTGAGGTCGTCCATTTCGGCCGATGTCGGCGCGCGCTTGGTCACCACCTTCAACTCAAGGTCGTCGACGACGGCATTGTCGCGGCCCTGGACCAGCAGGCCGCCGGCGACGGATTTGACCGTCGTACCAGGCGTGCGCGGGTCCGGCAGGCCACCGGTGACCAGCAGGCGCAGGTTTTTCTTTGCCGCCACGATTGCCGCTGCCTCGTCGGTCGCGCCGGGCGCGATGATCACCTCGGTGAAGGTCTTGACGATTTCTCCGGCGGCGTCGGCGTCGAGAATGCGATTCACAGCGACGATGCCGCCGAAGGCCGAGACCGGATCGCAGGCCAGCGCCTTGGCGTAGGCCGCCTTCAGCGAGGTGCCTTCGGCGACGCCGCACGGGTTGGCGTGCTTGATGATGGCAACCGCGGCGGAACGGTCGGGATCGAATTCGCCGGCCAGTTCGAAGGCGGCGTCGGTGTCGTTGATGTTGTTGTAGGAGAGCTGCTTGCCCTGCAGCTGGCGTGCCGTGGCGACGCCGGGCCGCTTGTCGCCATTGAGGTAGAAGCCGGCGCTCTGATGCGGGTTCTCACCGTAGCGCATTACCTCGACCAGCTTGCCGCCAAAGGCGCGCCAAGTCGGGTGCTCGATCTCGAGCGCTTCGGCAAACCAGCCGGAGATCGCCGCGTCATAGGTGGCGGTGCGGGCAAAGGCTTTGGCCGCCAGTTTCTTGCGGAAATCCAGCGACAGCGAGCCGATGTTCAGCTCCAGCGCGTTCAGCACCGAGGCGTAGTCGCCGGGATCGGTGACGATGGCGACATAGGCGTGGTTCTTGGCCGAGGCGCGGATCATTGCCGGTCCGCCAATGTCGATGTTCTCGACGATCGATGCGTAATCGGCGCCGGAGCGGCGGACCTCCTCGAACGGATAGAGATTGGAGACCACGAGATCGATCGGCTCGATGCCGTGTTTGCGCATTGCAGCCGCATGATCCGGGTCGTCGCGCACGCCAAGCAGCGCGCCATGCACGTTGGGATGCAAGGTCTTGACCCGTCCATCCATGATCTCGGGAAAACCGGTGAGCTCGGAGACGTCGCGCACAGCAAGGCCGGCTTCGGCGATTGCCTTTGCCGTGCCGCCGGTCGAGACCAGCTCGACGCCGGCCGCCGCCAGCGCCTTGGCGAAATCGATGAGGCCGGTCTTGTCGAAGACGGAGAGCAGGGCGCGACGCACCGGAACGAGGTCAGGTGCTGGAATGTTCTTGGCGGCGACGGCCATGGGCTGGCGGCCTTTCACGGCTGGTGTGATGGATGCCGCGCCCGTAGCACATGCCATCGGGAAATCAAACCGGAAGCGGCGCCTGTCTCTTTGTTTTGCCGCATGGTGTTTGTCCGAAAGGTCCGCAACTTTCGGCATCATGCTCGACACGATCAGTTGATTTCCGGGTAACCGGCGATGCTGGTGCGCGTCAGTTGCCAGTGGACTTCGGCGACTTCCGAGGCCTTGAAGGCAAGCACGATCTGGCGGCTGCGGCGCGGGCCGCCAAGACCGGCGAAATAGATCGATTCCTCGACCTCCGGCACCACCTCGGTGCACGTAAATACCCAGGTGTCGGCCTGATCGACGGTCATCACCAGGCGATCATGCTCGTCCTGCAGCAGGTTGATGTCGGGGTGGACGTGGAAGCGGACGGTGACGAAGTCGCGGCCGTTGTTGCGGATCGCCGCATTGCCGGGCCGCTGGAAGCGGTCCCTGCCGGCCAGCACATTGCCGTTCGAGGACAGCTTCAGTTCGCGCTCATGCAGGAAGCCGAAGCGCGGGACATAACCGTCATGGCGGGCGATGAACCCCTGAACGCCCTTCTGATCGATGCGCTTGCACTGCACATGCTGGGGGCCGCCGATCAGCGGCGAACCGAGCAGGTCGTTGACGCGCAGCGAATGGCTGAAGCGTGCCGACGAGGTGTCGTTGATGGTGGCGGTCGAGTGCGCGGCCGTGGCGCGCGCCAGCGGCCGGAATTCAGCCGCGCCATAGGTGTCGATGCCGGCATTGACGATATAGTGCTGGCGCCCGGACGACAGTTCGAAGGCGAGGCAGCTGGCATGTGCGGCGTTGGACACGTCGATCGGCGGCGGCAGGCCGGTGTCGGCGATAACCGTCACGCCCCCCATCGACAGGCGCTCATAGCCGGAATGCGGCGCATGCAGCAGTGGCGCGCCGGCGGTGTCGTCGTGGCGAAGGATGGTGGCGATGCGGTCGTGGATGGTGGCGCCCATGCCGTTGAAGCGAGCGAGGCTGCCGTCCTGATGGCGGAAGAAGCGCAGCGCCGGCAGCATGCGGTCGATGGCGCCGATCAGCGCCTGCGGCGGCGTTTCCGCCTGGTTGGCATAGGTTTGCCGCAGCGGCAGAAGGTCGGCGAGGATTTCCAGGACGACCATCGGATTGCGCGAAATATGCCCGCCGTCGGCGAGGATCTGGCGGTCGAGTTCCGCGGCAAGGTTGCGGGTCGCGCCGCGCAGCGCCGATGCCGGTGCCGGCAGGGACAAAGCGGCGAAGGCGAGCGCGATGCGGGCGCGCAGCCTGTCCTTGCCGTCCGGCATCTCACGCGCCATCGACCTGAGGTAGCGGATCTGGACGGCGAGCGATTTCAGGAAGGCGCGGTAGAAGGGGAACTCGGCCCCCTGCAGCACGACGGGGGAGTGCTGCAGCCAGGCGATGATGCGCTTGGCGGCGGTGCCGGGCTCCCAGGCGACGCCGGAAATGTGGCTACCATGCATGACGATCCAGTCGGAAACCAGGGCGCGGGCATTGGCGGCGGCAAGCTCCGTACCGGCGGCGCGCATGTGGCGCAGCCAGCGAAACCCGTGCAGCGTTTTCTGCCAGCCATGATTGGGCACGTTGATCTGGAAAGGTGACTTGCCGCCGGTTTCGACCAGATGCCCAGACAGGGGATAGCGACCGTAGTAGATTTCGAGTGCGATCTGTGGGTCGGCGAGGCGCAGGTCCGGCGGTGCGATCAGCACACGTTCCGGCGTGCGGCCGGAATAGCGCCAGCGGTAGACCGGCCCGGCACGCAGGCGCCGGCGCGTTTTGCGCCAGAACTCCTTCGCGACAAGCGTCCACAGACGCGTCGTGCTGCTGGCAGCAAGTGCCAAAACCCCTCCTGATCGTCCATTACCCCGACGCCGAGTTTACATGATTGCAGGACTCGTGCGAAGGCGAATTCCATGGGACGCCGCCGGTTCACCCGGTTTTGCCCCCGATCATCGCTAAAAAGCCAGTAAATCCGGGGGCAGTTAAATCAAAGCGCGTCGCGCCCGACCGGTTGAATGCAACGCGCTTTGGTCTTCTGTTTATGCATGTCGTTGTCCCAAAACCGCTGCACACTTTTGGGCGACATGCATTAGCCGGCTCGGCGGATGCGAGCCGCGAAGAAGCCGTCGAGGCCGGAGATCCCGGGCGAACCAAGGTCGAGGTCGGCGGGCGTGGTGCGCAGCGTGCCCTGCGGCGTCAGGAATGGATCGATGCCGGCGATCTCGCCTTGCCGCAGCGGATCGTTGGCTATGTCGGCCGTGCCGGCCAGAAAGGCGCGATAGAGGTCCTCGCCTTCGAGCGGGTCGAGCGAACAGTTGGAAAAGACGATCCTGCCGCCGGGTTTCACCAGCGTGACGGCGCGGGCGAGAAGCCTGCGTTGCAGGTCGGCGAGTTTCTCGACATCGGCCGCCGTCTTGGTCCATGGCACGTCGGGATGCCGCCGCACCGTTCCGGTGGACGAGCAGGGCGCGTCGAGGAGAACGGCGTCGAACAATTCCTTCGGCTCGTATTTGAGCAGGTCGGCCTGGACGATCTCGGCGGACAGACCGAGACGGTCGAGGTTCTGCGTCAGCCGCACCAGCCGGTTTTTCGAGGTGTCGACGGCGGTGACCCTGGCGCCGGCGAGAATGAGCTGCGCGGTCTTGCCGCCGGGGGCTGCGCAGAGATCGGCGACGCGAAGTCCCCTGACATCGCCGAACAGCCGGGCCGGCAGACTGGCCGCGGCGTCCTGGACCCACCAGGCGCCTTCGGCGAAGCCTGGCAGTTCGGTGACGGGGCCAACGAGATTCTCCACCCGAATTGTGCCGGTCGGCAGGACGATGCCGCCGAGCTTTTCGGCCCACAGCTCGGGATCGGCCTTGACCGAAAAGTCGACCGGCGCCTCCACGCGGTGGGCTGCCAGGATCTTTCGGGCCTTGTCATTGCCGTAAGTGGCCTTCAGCCGGTCGGAAAACCATTTGGGCGCTTCGTCGGTAGCGGCGAGAGCGGCAGGAAGTTCCGTTTCCTTGGCCCGCGCCAACGTGCGCAGCACGCCGTTGACCAGGCCGGAGAATCGCACCGTGCGCGGATCGGACTTTGCATGGGTCACGGCCAGGTCGACTGCTGCGCTGTCGGGGATATCGAGGAACAGGATCTGCGCGGCCGCCACATGCAATATGTGCGACAGTGCGGTCGCGTTGGGCGGCAGCGGCTTCTCCAGGCGCCGCGCCAGCAGCCCTGAAATGGTCATGCGATAGCGCAGCGCGGTGACCAGAATGGCGCGGACCAGGCCACGATCACGCAAATCGAGCGCCTTGTATTGCGGATGGCCGTTCTCGTGGTCGGTCAGCCCGTCAAGCGGGGTCCTGGCATCGATGACGGCGGCAAGCAGGCGCGCCGCTGCCTTGCGGGCGGCGAGGCCGGCAACGAGGTCGCCGCCGTCCCTGTGTTCCTGGTCACCTGAAACCGTACGTCGAGGTCCTCTGTCCGCCACGCTCACGACCACCGGCCCTTGGGTCCGGTCGGGTTGCGACCCCACGGGTTGGATTTCGGCTTGGCGGGTTCCGCCGGCATCTCGGGCTGTGCGACCTCGTCCCATGGCCCCGATGGCCGCTGTTCGTCTGCTCGCGGCGTCTGGGCCCGGCGCGGAACCTGAGCGCCGCCGCCTTGCATCTGCCGCGCCATCGCCTGGAGAGCAGCGATGCGGTTTTCTGTGTTCGGGTGGGTGGAAAACAGACTGTCCATATGCTCGCCGGAAAGAGGATTGATGATGAAGAGATGCGCGGTCGCCGGGTTGCGCTCGGCATCGGGGTTGCGGATGCGTTCGGCGCCGCGGGCGATCTTGTCAAGGGCCGATGCCAGCCAGAGCGGGTGTCCACAGATTTCGGCGCCGCGCCGGTCGGCCTCGTATTCGCGGGTGCGGCTGACCGCCATCTGCACGATCATCGCGGCAAAGGGCGCCACGATCATCGCCGCCAGCACGCCAACAAAGCCGAACGGGTTGTTGTTGTCGCGATTGCCGCCAAAAAAGAAGGCGAAATTGCCGAGCATCGAGATGGCGCCGGCGAAGGTGGCGACGATCGTCATGGTCAGCGTGTCGCGGTGCTGCACATGGGCGAGTTCGTGCGCCATGACAGCCGCGACCTCTTCGTGCGTCAGTGCCTGCAAAAGACCGGTGGAGGCGGCGACCGCCGCGTTCTGCGGATTGCGACCGGTGGCGAAGGCATTCGGCTGTGGGTTGTCGATCAGATAGGTCTTCGGCATCGGCAGGCCGGCCTGTTTGGCCAGCGACTGGACGATGGCGTAATATTCGGGGGCGGTCCTTTCGTCGACCTCGACGGCGCGGTTCATCGACAGCACCATCTTGTCGGCGTTCCAATAGCTGAACAGATTGGTGCCGGCGGCGATCAGCAGAGCGATCATCATGCCGCCGGTTCCGCCGATCAAAAAGCCGACGCCCATGAACAGTGCCGTCATCGCCGCAAGAAGCATGGCGGTGCGAAGTGTGTTCATCGTCTGCTCCTGTCCAGATGGTAGCGAAAAAGGGTCGATCGTTGTGGGTTCATCGCTATATGATGGGAAACGCCAGTTCCTGTTTCAATCCGCCGGAAATATCGCATGAACGACGAAACCAGTAAAACCGATGCCGACCCTGGTCGTGACGTTGGGCCAAAGGCACTGACGCCGGAAGCCAGACGTGCGCTCGCGGAAGCCGAAGCAAGACGCATAAGATATCTGGAGAAGGAAGCAGCGGCGCCGAAGGAAATCGGCGGCCGCGGCGGCAAGGAGCCTGGTCGCTATGGCGATTGGGAGGTCAAGGGCCTGACCAGCGACTTCTAAGGTATGTTGATATTCAGGTGATGCTGGTCTGCAAGCCTGACCTGAATCTCAACACACCTTTAGACGGCGTTGCGCTAGATATCTAGGCGGCGCTGCGCTGCGGCTCGAGCGCGATCCAGCCATCTTCGTGGACGGTGACGCCGATCATCTCATAGCCGGCGATCGCGGCATGCTGCGTTGGCAATGGATGCTGGTGCGTGGCGTTGACGACCATGACCGCAGACCCCGCCGCCTCGGCGGCCGCGATGCCAGCCGGAGCATCCTCGAACACAAGGCAGTCGCGCGCATCGAAGCCGAGCCGTTCAGCGCCAAGCCGGAAGCAATCGGGCGCCGGCTTGCCGCGGGAAACATCTTCCGCCGCGACGATGACGGCCGGGACAGGGATGCCGGCGGCCTTCATGCGCAACAGCGCCAGCTCGCGTGGCGCTGAGGTCACGATCGCCCAGCGCTCGGGCGGCAGCGCGTCGAGAAACGCCACGGCGCCGGCGATCTGGAGAATACCATCCAGATCGGCCGCCTCGGCCTTCAGCAGCAGATCAGCCTCGTGCGCCGGGTCGACGCCAGGGAGTGCCAGGCTGGTGATGGTCTCGATCGCCCGCACGCCATGGATCGTCGGCAGGAAGGCGGCGACGTCCAGGCCCTGACGGCGTGCCCATTCGCTCCACACCCGTTCCGCCGAGGCGATGGAATTGATGAGCGTGCCATCCATATCGAAGAGGAAGGCCGCGAATTTTCTGCCTGAGTACATGATTTTCCTTGAGTTTTTGGGGGAGCGCTTGTGGCGATCCCGAACCTAACGCCTCGCTCACGGCAGGGGAAGACACGGGTCGGGCTTTTCAATCGGCCAGGGAACCACGGCAACCCCCCCGGCGTTTGAACAAGACTGCTTTCCACGACGATCGAAGGGGGACCGCGATGCTGATCCGGCTCGGCTACGAAATCGCCATCGAATGTAACGCGGCCACCCCGGTGATTTCGCTGCTCGAAGTCCACGAGGAAAGACAGGCCGACATCAAGCGGCAGACGCGGGTGCTGACATCGCCTGCCGTGCCGACCAGGCTCTACCACGATCCATACGGCAATGCCTGCCGCCGGTTCACCGCGCCCGCTGGCGGCTTTCGCATTCTTTACGACGCGGTCGTCGAGGACAGCGGCGAGACCGACGAGGTCAACACGCTGGCCAGGGAGGTGCCGGTGGCGGACCTGCCCGACGAGGTGCTCGGTTATCTCCTGGGCAGCCGCTATTGCGAGACGGATCATCTGAGTGACCTAGCTTGGCAGCTCTTCGGCGACATCCCGCCTGGTTGGGCGCGCGTGCAAGCCATCGTCGACTATGTCCACAACCGGTTGTCGTTCGGCTATGGCTATGCGCGCTCGACCCGCACCGCGGCCCAGGCGCATGAGGAGCGCGTCGGCGTCTGCCGCGATTACGCCCACCTGGCGATCACGCTGTGCCGCTGCATGAACATTCCGGCGCGCTATGTGAACGGCTATCTCGGCGACATCGGCGTGCCGATCGATCCGGCGCCGATGGATTTCTCGGCATGGCTGGAAGTGTTCCTCGACGGCAAGTGGTACACGTTCGATCCCCGCCACAACATGCCGAGGATCGGCCGCGTCGTCATCGCGCGCGGCCGCGACGCCACCGACGTGCCGCTCCTGCACAGCTTCGGTCCGCACCGGCTCAGCCTGTTCAAGGTGTGGACCTACGAACAGGAAGGCAATCTGTTCAACCCGCCCTATCACGGCATCGACAGGACGGTCAGCGCGCGGATGCTGGCCTAGTAGTCGTAAGGCGTCCGATCAGACCATTTCGCGTTCTGTGGTTTCGAGACAGCTGGTCCGCTTCGGCACAGAGGCCCTGTGCCGCAACAGGACGTCGTTGAGCTTTCTTCGATCGCTTCGTCTTGAGGATGGTAACCAGCTCGTAAACGCTGCCGCGGCCCGCGTTGTTCTGTTTACCAGTCATTCACCTTCGCAAAGGTCGAAATCAAGCAAAAACAATGTGTTGCTGAAGGGCGGCGTGCTTTCGGAGGCCGAGCGGCGTCGTCCGGCGGGAATCCTGCATTGCCTTGTCCGCGGCGACGAGGCCGAGGCAAGCGGAGGCTGTAGGATGCGGAATTACGGGGATCTTGTTCACGCGGTCGGCGGGTTCGCCAGGGATCGCGGTGGAAATTTCGCAGTCCTGTTCGGGCTTGCTACATCGGTCCTGGCGCTGGGCGTTGGCTTTTCCGTCAACGTCTCTCAGCTGTACAATGCCAGATCCAGCCTGCAGGGCGTGCTCGACGCCGCGGTTACGTCGACGGCACGTGATCTGACGACTGGCGTCATCGGGGAAGGCGACGCCAACAGGTCGGTGCAGGCCTTTCTTGACGCCAACAGCGCGGCGGGCATCCTGCAGGCCGGCCAGATCGTGCTGGACAGGCTGATTGTCGACAGGACGGCCAAGACGGTCGAGGCGGACGTGCATGCCGATGTCGCCCTGTATTTCCCGATTCTTGGCGTGGGCGACATGAAGCGCGTCACCGCTTCCACGACGGCACTTTATTCGGACAAGACCATCGAAGTGGCGATGATGCTCGATGTGACCGGTTCGATGGGGCCGAACGCATGGGCCAAGACCAACAAGATCGCAGATCTGCAAAGTGCCGCTTCTGGAGCTGTCAGTGATCTGCTGGACAACAACATCGATGCGAAAAACCCACGTGTGCGCGTGGCGATTGTTCCCTATGCCGAGGCGGTGAATACCGGTGGTCTCGCTGACAGCGTCTTCGTCGAGACGAGAGGCGGGCCGAATCTGCCGCCGCCTGTGGATGCTCCCGTTTCGGCGTCGGTGACACCCGCGCCGGACAAATGTGCCAACGAGCGCAAGGACAAGGATGGCTATGCCGACACGTCATCCGACGGGCCTTACACGTCGCGGTGGGACAACAACGGCAAAGAGTATCTGGCTAGAATCAATCGGGATGATCGCATGAGAACGTGCCCGACGCCGGAGCTCATCCCGTTGTCGGCCGACGAGGAGAAACTGCTCGACACGATCGACGATTTCAGCGCGGCAGGCGTGACCGCCGGCGGCATCGCCGTGCAGTGGGGCTACTACATGCTTTCGCCGTCGTGGCGCCCGACGATCGTCAATGCCGGGCTCGGTGCGGGTCCCGCCAATTTCGACAAGAGGAAGGTCGCCAAGGTCGCCATCCTGATGACGGACGGCCAGTTCAATACAGCGTTCGCCGGCGGTAGCGGGGCGTCAAAATCACAGAACGCGGGCCAGATGTCGCGTGGCAATGCCGAAGGTATCTGCGATGCCATGAAGCGCGACGGCATCGAAATCTTCACGATAGGCTTCGACCTGAACGATCCGACCATGACGGCGACCGAACGGGACCAGGCGAAAAGCGTGCTCCAGGATTGCTCCACGGCGGACACATCCTCGCTGAAGCATTATTACGAGGCCGCAACCGGTGCGGAACTGAAGCAGGCGTTCGATGACATCGTCCGGAACATCGAGAAGGTCACCGTTGCCAAATAAGCTCTCAAGAACTGCGGTTCAGTCGTGATCGCCCAAACGGAAAAGGCCGCCGCTTCTCGCGAAGCTGGCGGCCTTCCGTGTTTCCGTCCGTGGCGCGGCCCTATGGCGATGACACAGGTCACCCGCCGCGCATCTCGCGCCTTAACGGGAAGACTGCTTCCCGAAAGTGCAATCCGCTGAGGCCACGTTCTGGAAAACGAAATCACTCGACATCGGATCACCTCCTTTCGATTTGTTGAACACGCCCTCATGATGGGGTGCGTTGCAGCAAAAGACAAGGCGTCGGTTTGAAAAAGCCATCCAGGCAGCTCCCGAGCCCGAGGTGGGTTGCGACCAGCCGAGCTGACGGGCAAACTGCCGGACCACGCCATGGTCTGGGAGGAAAGCGGCATGGAGGCAGCCGAGAGGGCAGCTCGGATCGTTCGAACGATCATCGAGACGTTGAAGCCAGGCTTCGCGGTCAGATTGTGGACCGGCGAACGGATCGGCCCCGTCACCGGCCCCGTGCTCACCATCAACGACCAGGACATCGTCTGGCAGATGGTCCGCCACCCCACCTTGTCGACGCTGATCGAAATGTGGATTTCCAAGACCGTCGACATCGAAGAGGGATCGCTATTCGACTTCTACGCGCTGCCTTCGCAGGGCAAGTTGAGGACGAAGCTCAAATCGCTGCCGAAGCTGGCGATCCTGCGAGACCTGCCGGCAGTTCTGTTTTCGCGAAAGCAGATGACGGCGCGGACCGATCTTTCGGGACGCAATCCCTTCGTCAGCGGTTCAAGCCAGGAAGCGATCCAGCATCACTATGACATCTCGAACGCTTTCTATCGGCTCTTCCTCGACGAGCGCATGGTCTACAGCTGCGGCTACTTCAAGGATTTCGCCAACAGCATCGATCAAGCCCAGATCGACAAGCTCGACCATATCTGTCGCAAGCTCCGGCTGAAGCCCGGCGAAAGGCTGCTCGACATCGGCTGCGGCTGGGGAGCGATGCTCATCCATGCCGCGAAGAACTATGGCGTCATCGGCCACGGTGTCTCGCTGTCGGAGGCGCAGACCAATCTTGCCCGTGAGCGCATCCGCGCAGAAGGGCTGGAGGACCGCATCACCATCGAGATAAAATCCTATGCCGAACTCTCCGGCTCGTTCGACAAGATATCGTCAATCGGCATGTTCGAGCATCTCGGCCTTGCCAATCATGCGGCCTATTTCTCGACCGTTCATCGCCTGCTCAATCCGGGTGGCATCTACCTGCATCACGCCATCACCAGGCGCAGCAAGGGCGATATGAAAAAGACCTTGCGCAAAGGACCGGAATACAAGGCGCTGATCAAATACATCTTCCCCGGCGGCGAACTCGACACCATCGGCATGACGCTCGGCAATCTCGAGGCCCATGGTTTTCTCGTCTACGATGTCGAGAACCTGCGCGAGCACTACGCCCGCACCTGCAGGCTGTGGGCCGAGCGCCTGCACGCACGCTTCGGTGAGGCAATCGCCGAGGTGGGCGAGCCGAAGGCACGCCTGTGGCTGCTCTACCTGACCGGCTGTTCGATCACCTTCGAGCGCGCCTCGGCGCAGATTTTCCAGACCGTTGCCACCAAGCGCGCGCGTGGCCCGAGCGGCTTGCCGCCGACGCGGGCGGATCTGTATCGGTAGCTTACCGGAAGCGCATCATGTCGCCGATCTCGATGCTGGCCGGCCGGTCGACCGTGCAATAGACGCCGAGATTGTGCGCGTTGTGGCGAACCAGATTGCGCAGGATCGCCGGATCGTTGTCGAAGCCATCCTGGGCGATGATGGTGAAACCGCAGCGGCGGCACGGTTCCGAGATGGTTAGCAGGAGATCACCGATGGCAAGCTTGCGGCCGATCCATTCCGTCTCGGGAAACGACCCTTCGATTGCCGCCATGTCGACGACGATGTTGGGGCGGAAGCGGCGTGGGTCGGTGGCCCCTTCCGGATGCAGCGCCTTCAAGCGGGCCAGTGAAGCCGTGGTCAGAAGATGGATCGGGGCCTTGCGATAGCGTTCCGCCGTCAGCGGGCCGGAATAGCCCGAGGCGGCGTTCTCCCGGCGAAACGGCCGGATCGAGGCCTCGAAGCCAAGATAGGCCGATACCGCGCGGTCGCTCTCGATACCCGGCGCAGCCAGCCAGTCGCCGTTCGGAACGGCGATCTCGAGTTCGCGGCCAGGCGACAATCGGGTCCGGATGCGCGGCACCTTGTGCCACTTCGCCTCGCGGTCCGGTCGTGCGATCTCGTTGTCGGACGCGTCGACAAGGCCGAACAAGCGGTCGCCGTCGATGCTTTCCGAGCCGACAAGGATCGCGTCGAGCCGCTCGCCGGCGAGCGAACTCGCCGGATAACGCCAAAGCTCGGTGACGGAACCCAGTGCGGTCCTGGTTTGCATCAAGCCTTCTTGTTTTGCCGGTTGGCGATCAGGTCGTCGACGACGGCCGGATCGGCCAGCGTCGAGGTGTCGCCGAGTGCCGAAAAATCATCCTCGGCGATCTTGCGCAGGATGCGGCGCATGATCTTGCCCGAGCGGGTCTTCGGCAGGCCGGGCGCGAACTGGATCTTGTCGGGCGAAGCGATGGCACCGATCTCCTTGCGGACATGGGCGATCAGCTCCTTGCGCAATTCCTCGCTCGGCTGCTCGCCGGCCATCAGCGTGACGTAGCAGTAAATGCCCTGGCCCTTGATATCGTGCGGATAGCCTACGACGGCGGCTTCCGAAACCTTGTCGTGACTGACAAGCGCGGATTCGACTTCCGCCGTGCCCATGCGATGGCCGGAGACGTTGATGACATCATCGACGCGGCCGGTGATCCAGTAATAGCCGTCGGCGTCACGGCGGCAGCCGTCGCCGGTGAAGTACTTGCCCTTGTAGGTCGAGAAATAGGTCTGGATGAAGCGGTCGTGGTCGCCATAGACGGTGCGCATCTGGCCAGGCCAGGAATCGGAGATGCAGAGATTGCCGTCGGCGGCACCCTCCAGCACCTTACCTTCGCCGTCGACCAACTGCGGCTTGACGCCGAAGAACGGCCGCGTCGCCGAACCTGCCTTGAGATCGGTGGCGCCAGGCAGCGGCGTGATCAGGATGCCGCCGGTCTCGGTCTGCCACCAGGTGTCGACGATCGGCACCTTGCCGTTGCCGACGACGTTGAAATACCACTCCCAGGCTTCCGGGTTGATCGGCTCGCCGACCGAACCCAGCACGCGCAGCGACTTGCGCGACGTCTTGGTGACATGTGCATCGCCGGCGCCCATCAGCGCGCGCAGCGCCGTCGGCGCGGTATAGAAGATGTTGACCTTGTGTTTGTCGATGACGTTCCAGAAGCGCGACTGCGACGGATAGTTCGGTACGCCTTCGAACATCAGCGTGGTGGCGCCGTTGGCGAGCGGGCCGTAGACGATGTAGCTGTGGCCGGTCACCCAGCCGACATCGGCGGTGCACCAGTAGATGTCGCCGTCATGGTAATCGAAGACATATTGGTGCGTCATCGAGACGTAGACGAGGTAGCCGGCAGTGGTATGCAGCACGCCCTTCGGCTTGCCGGTCGAGCCCGAGGTGTAGAGGATGAACAGCGGATCCTCGGCCTTCATCTTCTCGGGCTTGCACTCGGCCTTAACCGTCGCGACCTCGTCATGGTACCAGACGTCGCGTCCGGCCACCCAGCCGGTCTTGCCGCCGGTGCGGCGCACGACCACCACCTTTTCGACTTTCGTTCCGGCCTTCGCGGCGATCTCGATCGCCTTGTCGGTGTTGTCCTTCAACGGGATCGGCTTGCCTCCACGCAGGCCCTCGTCCGCGGTGATAACGAAGGTCGACTTGCAATCGTCGATGCGGCCAGCCAGTGCATCCGGCGAAAAGCCGCCGAAGACGATGGAGTGGATGGCGCCGATGCGCGTGCAGGCCAGCATCGCATAGGCGGCTTCCGGGATCATCGGCATGTAGATGGTGACGCGGTCGCCCTTCTTGACGCCGTGCTTCTTCATCACATTGGCAAGCCGGCAGACGTGCTCGTAAAGCTCGTTGTAGGTGATCTTCTTGTCGTCGTAGGGATTGTCGCCTTCCCAGATGATGGCGGTCTGGTTGCCGCGCTTCTTCAGGTGCCGGTCGATGCAGTTGACCGAGACGTTGGTCAGCCCATCCTCGAACCATTTGATCGAGACCTTGCCATCGAAGGAGGTGTTCTTGACTTTGCCGTAGGGCTTGAACCAGTCGATGCGCTTGCCGTGCTTGCCCCAGAACTTGTCCGGGTTCTTGACGCTGTCGGCATACCATTTCAGGTAGGTGTCATTGTCGATCAGCGCGTTTTTCTTCCACGCCGGCTGGACGCGATGGACATGAGCCTCGGACATTCCTGACTTTCCTCCCAAACCGATCCGCCGACTTGAAACGCCGGCGGGATCGCGGCAAAGCCGCCGCGAATTCGGCGGCATTATTACCAGTTCGTCCGCCATCGCAATATTAGACGTTGGATTCGCGTGGCGGGATGCCGCAGGGACTTTCTCCAGGGCTGTCAGCACTCAGTTCGGCTCGCTGCTAACTGCATGTTTTCGCGCGGAAAACCCGTTTTCGATCAGGAAAAATCAATAGACAGTTAAGCAACGGCGCGCACAATCTGACGTTGGGAGGAAAGGAGACTCAACCAGAGACCGCCCAAGGGGACCGCCATGCGCGACCATTCCGAAATGGATCTGATGTTCAAAGGCTATGGCCTGACCACGGCCAAGATTCTCTATCATTTTCCCGACCACCCGCATCTGCTACAGAGCTTCATCTGGCAAGACTACGATCTGGCGCCGAAGTTTCCGGTGCTGATCAAGTTCATCGAATTCTGGAAGGCCGAGCTGGACGGGCCGCTGCATTCGATCAGCTACACACACCAGAAGCTGATCGCACCGAACGAATGGCGGAAGGTCGACGGCGAGTTCGTGCTGCATTAGTTTCTTGGCGCAGAAGTTTGACGCCAGCGAACCGCATACCTTGGCGATTGGCGGAAACGCCCATCATCTTCGTCATCCACGGGCGGAGCAAGGAGCGTAGCGACGCAGCGCAGACCCGAGGATCCATGCCGCGATTTCAGAGCGTTGCTGCGGTCCAGAATCTGCTCCGTCGCATTCCTCGACAGCCGTCACGGAATGGATCCCAGGGTCTCCGCGACGGAGCTTCGCTCCTGCTTCGCTCAGGGATGACGAAGTTGGGGAAGCATCGGCCAATCTCGAACGTTCCGCCGACACGAACGATCACGATATCAAACCGCCGGCGGGTTGAGCCGGGCGAAACCTTCCTGGCGGCGATAGGGAAAATACGGGTAGGGCGCGGTGACTTCGCTCGCCGCGTCGAGCTTCTTCATCTGATCCGGCGTCAAACTCCAGCCGACGGAGCCGAGATTCTGGCGCAACTGTTCCTCGTTGCGGGCGCCGATGATGACGGATGACACGGTCGGGCGCTGCAGCAGCCAGTTGATGGCGATCTGCGGCACGGTCTTGCCGGTTTCTTCGGCCACCGCGTCAAGGGCATCCATGATCCGGTAGAGATGCTCGTCCTCGACCGGTGGCCCGAAGCTTGCTGTGTCGTGCAGCCGGCTCTTTTCCGGCAAAGCCTGGCCACGGCGGATCTTGCCGGTCAGGCGGCCCCAGCCGAGCGGGCTCCACACCAGCGCGCCGACGCCCTGGTCGAGGCCAAGCGGCATCAGTTCCCATTCGTAATCGCGGCCGACCAGTGAATAGTAGACCTGATGCGCGACATAACGCGGGTAGCCGTGCTTGTCGGCTTCTCCCAGCGACTTCATCACTTGCCAGCCGGAGAAATTGGAGACGCCGACATAGCGCAGCTTGCCGGCGCGCACGAGTTCGTCCAGCGTCGACAGCACCTCCTCGATCGGCGTGCCGGCATCGAAGGCGTGCAGCTGCAAAAGGTCGATGTATTCGATGCCGAGGCGCCTGAGCGCATCGTCCACGGATTTGATCAGCCGCGAACGCGACGAGCCGTAATCGGCCGGACCGTCGCCCATCGGCAGCGAAGTCTTGGTCGAGATCAGCACTGCATCGCGGCGGCCTTTTATCGCTTCGCCAAGGACCTCTTCCGAAGCGCCGTTCGAATAGACGTCGGCGGTGTCGAACAGGTTGACGCCGGCCTCGAGGCAAATGTCGATCAGCCGCCGCGCTTCCCTGGCATCGCTGTTGCCCCAGGCGCCGAACAGCGGGCCGGAACCGCCAAAGGTTCCCGCGCCAAATGAGAGTGCGGGCACTTTCAGGCCCGATGCACCGAGGCGTCGATAGTCCATTTTCTTGCTCCTGGTGGTGTGGAAAAAAGGGTGTCGAAAGCGATCCGGTTTAGGTATTCACGACCGGACGGAGGCAGGCGCGCCGAGCGTGGCGATGCGATCGAGACGCAATGCCAAGCCCGCCACGGCGAGCGCCGCGAGCGGCAGCAGGGCGGCGACCCAGGTCAGCGAACCAAGGCCAAGGCCATGCGCAATCACCGCACCACCAAGCCAGGCGCCCGCGGCGTTGCCGAGATTGAAGGCGGCGATGTTGAAGGACGAGGCGAGACTCTGGCCGGCACCTTGCGCCCTGTCCAGCACCCACATTTGCAGCGGCGCCACGGTGCCGAAGGCGGCAGCACCCAGCAACCCGACATAGATGACGGCCATCACCTGGCTGTGGATGGCGAAGGTCATGGTTGCGAGCACCATCGCCAGCACCACGAGACTGCCCAGCACGGCGGGCACCAGCCAGCGGTCGGCGACCTTGCCGCCGGCGAGATTGCCGGCGATGAGACCGCCGCCGAAGACGAGCAGGATCGGCGATACCGCCGCTTCCTTGAAGCCGCTTATCTCGGTCAGCAACGGGGCGATGTACGTGAAGACGGCGAAGACACCGGCATAGCCGAGCACGGTGGTGGCGAGGCCGAGCAGGACGGGCGCGCGGCGCAGGACGGCGAGATCGGCGCGCAAATCGCTCTTTTCGGGCGCCGTCCGGCTGCGCGGCACCAGAGCCAGGATGACGGCGAAGGCCGCCAGGCCGACCAATGTCACCGCCCAGAAGGTCGCCCGCCAGCCAAAGGCTTGGCCGAGCCACGTGCCGAAGGGCACGCCGAGGATGTTGGCGATGGTCAGGCCGGTGAACATGAGCGCGATCGCCGAGGCCTTCTTGTTAGGCGCGACCAGCCCGGTGGCGACCACGGAGCCGACGCCAAAGAAGGTGCCATGGGCAAAGGCGGTGATGACGCGGGCGCCCATCAGCGTCCAGTAGTCCGGCGCCAGCGCACAGGCGAGATTGCCGAGCGTGAAGATCGCCATCAGCGCCAGAAGCACGGTCTTGCGCGGCCAGTTGCCGGTGGCGATGGTCAGCAAGGGCGCGCCGATGACGACGCCGAGCGCGTAGCCCGAAATGAGCTGGCCGGCGGCCGAGATCGAGACGCCGAGATCCTTGCTGACATCGAGCAGCAGACCCATGATGACAAATTCGGTGACACCGATGCCGAAGGCACCGGCGGCGAGCGCGTAGAGAGCAAGAGGCATGGCGGTTTCCATTTCGATGGCGACGAGCGCCGTCCCGCGCCCCGACCCGAAAGATCGTGTTGCCATGCATTGTGAACCAGACTTGCCTCGGGCACATTTTCTGTGAAATAGATTCACAGATGGCTAGACCCGACGTCAATCGCTCCGGCGAGATCGAAGTGTTCGTGCGTGTCGTCGAGGAAGGTAGTTTTTCCTCCGCCGCACGCGCATTGCGGATGACGCCGTCGGCGGTCAGCAAACTGATCGCGCGGCTGGAGGCCCGGTTGGGCGCGCGGCTGGTCAGCCGTTCGACGCGAAAACTGCAGCTGACGCCGGAAGGCACCGCGTTCTACGAAAGCGGCCTGCGCATTCTCGCCGACATGGCGGCGGCCGAGCAGGAGGCCGCGGCGGGTGCGGCACCGCGCGGACGGCTGCGCGTCAACAGCTATGTGCCCTTCGGAGTGCACCGGCTGATCCCGCTTCTGCCGCGCTTCCTCGAGCGCTACCCCGAGATTTCGGTCGATCTGGTGCTGAGCGACAGCGTCATCGACCTGATGGCGGAACGTGCCGATGTCGCCATTCGTGCCGGGCCGCTCAGCGAATCACGGCTGATGGCGCGCAAGCTTGGGCAAAGTCCGGTGGTCGTCGTCGCGGCGCCCTCATACCTCGAAACGCACGGCACGCCGCCGACACCGGCCGATCTCGACAGCCGCAACCGCATGGGCTTCGGTTTCGTGCGGCACCTCGACGGCTGGCCTTTTCTCGATGCGGCCGGCAATTCCATCATGGTTCCAATCATCGGCAACACGCTGGTGAGCGATGGCGAGGCGATGCGGCTGATGGCGCTGGCGGGCGCGGGCATCGCCCGGCTGGCCCGCTGGCATGTGGCGGCCGATATAGCTGTCGGACGGCTGGTGCCGATGCTCGAGGATTTCAATCCAGGCGACGAGGAGGCCACCCACGCCGTCTATGTCGGCCAAGGCCGGCATCTGCCAGCGCGGGTGCGCGCCTTTCTCGATTTTCTCGGGGAAAACGTTCGGCTGAGCTGACTGGTACTCGGGAGCCCATGGGCTCCCGAGATGTCGGCGTTGGCCGCGTTATGCTTTCGGCGAGAACGGGGCCGGGCGTCGGCCCGCGGCCTGACGCTCCAGCATCCAGCCGGGATATTCGGCCGGCAAGGCGCTGATCTCATCGAGGCGGACGAGATCATCGGTGTCGAGCTCCAGCCGTGTCGCCGCAAGATTCTGCTCCAGCTGCTCCATGCGGCTCGCACCGATGATGACGCTCATCACAAAAGGCTTGGCCAGGACATAGCCGAGCGCCACGGTGGCGACACTCACGTCATGCTTTTTGGCGATCTCGCGCATGACGGCGACAGCCGCCCAGGCACGGTCCTCGTTGACCGGTGGGAAGTTGAAGGAAGCGCGGCGTCCTTCGCCATTGCCCGGTGCACCGGGGCCGTATTTGCCCGACAGCAGTCCGCCGGCCATCGGCGACCACACCATCAGGCCGAGCTTCTCCTCATTGAGCAGCGGCACGATTTCGCGTTCAAGGTCGCGACCGGCGATCGAATAATACGACTGGACGGTCTCGAAACGAGCAAAACCCTTACGGTCGGCGATGCCGAGCGCCTTAGCGATGCGCCAGGCCTGCCAGTTGGAGACACCGACATAGCGGACCTTGCCGCTGGCAACGAGGTCGTCGAGCGCCCGCAGCGTCTCGTCGATCGGCGTCACCGTGTCGGTGCCGTGCAATTGATAGAGATCGATATGGTCGAGCTGCAGCCGCTCCAAGCTGGCGTCGACCGAGTCCATGATGTGGCCGCGCGACGAGCCGCGCTGGTTGGGGCCGTCACCCATGGCGCCGTGGACCTTCGTGGCGATGACCACGTTCTGTCTGTCGACGCCGAGATCCCTGAGCGACTGGCCGAGCAGCCGTTCGGACTGGCCGAAGGAGTAGACGTCGGCGGTATCGAAGAAATTGACTCCGGCGGCGAGCGAGCGGGCGACGATCTCGTTGACGCCCTTCTGGTCGAGGCTGGCGATCAGGCCCCATTGGGCATTTTCACCGGCGGCACCGAACGTCATGGTGCCGAGGCATAGTTCGGAGACGAACATCCCCGTATTTCCAAGCTGGTTGTAATGCATGGTCGAGCTCCAGAGAGTGCTGTAACATCCGAGTAAATAGGAACGGAACGTTTCGTTTCCAGCCCTTGCTCAAAAAATTCCTCATCTGGCCGGGCGTCGATAGTGCCTGCCGGCGTTCAGCCGGCCAGCAGCGCCACGATCGCGAAAGCCGTCATGCCGAAAGCGACGGCGGCGAGCGGCAGCAGAATTTCAAGCAGCGCTCGCTTGGTGGTGACGCGGTTGCCCTGGCCGAGATCGAATTCGCCAGCGATCCAATCCTCGAAACTGCCGACGTTCGAGGGTGTCCAAAGCCGGCGCCGATGCCGAATATGTCCGGCGATCGCCGGCAGCGCCACCGCGATGACGAGGAATCCTGTCATGACGACAGGTAGTCGGCGTAGCTGCTGCCGCCGAAACCCACCCAGGCAGACAGCGCATACCATCCGGCAAGCCCGGCCATCGCAAGATAGACGTCTGAATGCAGCTGTCGGAGACATGCCTGTTGTGAGGCCGGTCACTGGGCTGCTGCCCTTGGTGGGCGTGTTGGTTGCTCATGATGCCTCCTTCGACATTGCAAAGGAACGGCCATGATGGTCGCTCGGGTTCCCTGCTGGAATTAGGGAACGCCACCGACTTCGCAATGCGGTGCCATGACGCGGCTACCTAGCTCCGAAGATCGCCGAACCAACCCGGACACTGGTGGCGCCGAAGGCGATCGCCGTCTCGTAGTCGCCGGACATGCCCATCGACAGTTTGGCGACGCCGGCCTCTTGGCCAAGCTTCTCCAGCAGGGCAAAGTGCGGACCGGGATTTTCGTCGGCCGGCGGGATGCACATCAGGCCTTCGATGGCGAGGCCATGCACATCGCGGCAGCGGGCGACGAAGGCGACGGCCTCGCGCGGCTCGATGCCGGCCTTCTGCGGCTCGGAACCGGTGTTGACCTGGACGTAGAGTTTTGGTGCCAGGCGTTGCCTGGCAATCTCCTTGGCCAGTTCGGCGGCGATCTTCTCGCGATCGACCGTCTCGATGACATCGAACAACGTCACCGCTTCCTTGGCCTTGTTGGATTGCAGCGGACCGATCAGATGCAGTTCGATATCCGGGAAAGCCTCCTTCAGCGCCGGCCATTTGCCTTGCGCTTCCTGCACCCGGTTTTCGCCGAAGACGCGCTGACCGGCCTCGATGACCGGGCGTATATCGGCGGTGTCAAAAGTCTTGGAAACCGCGACCAGCGTCACCGCGCCAGCTTGGCGGCCAGCCTCGTGTTCTGCCGCAGCAATCTTGGCCTTGACCGTGAAAAACCGCTGAACGGCGTCGCCCATATGTAAATCCCGCTGTTTTGGCCCGCGTTTTTGTCAGACGCGATACCCATATGGTTGACGGGTTTGCCAAACCATGGTGAACACCCGGACCACATTCCCTGAACTGCCGAGCCGTCGCCCGCGGTTCGCGCATGCTTTTAAGTGAAAATAATCCCATGGCAACCGAACGATACAATCCGCGCGCGTCAGAGCCCAAATGGCAGAAGGCCTGGGACGCCAAGAAGCTGTTCGAAGCGCACAATGACGATCCGCGCCCGAAATACTACGTGCTGGAGATGTTCCCCTATCCGTCGGGGCGCATCCATATCGGCCATACCCGTAACTACACGATGGGCGACGTCGTGGCGCGCTACAAGCGGGCCAAGGGCTTCAACGTGCTGCACCCGATGGGCTGGGACGCCTTCGGCATGCCGGCCGAGAACGCGGCGATGCAGAATAAGGTCCATCCCAAGCAATGGACCTACCAGAACATCGCCACCATGCGCGAGCAGCTCAAGGTCATGGGCCTGTCGCTGGACTGGGCGCGCGAATTCGCCACCTGCGACGTCGACTACTACCACCGCCAGCAGATGTTGTTCCTCGATTTCGTCGAGAAGGGGCTGGTGACGCGCAAATCCTCCAAGGTCAATTGGGACCCGGAGGACATGACCGTGCTCGCCAACGAGCAGGTCATCGACGGACGCGGCTGGCGCTCGGGCGCGCTGGTCGAACAGCGCGAACTGACGCAGTGGTTCTTCAAGATCACCGACTTCGCGCAGGACCTGCTGGATTCGCTTGAGGGCCTCGACGAATGGCCGGAAAAAGTGAAGCTGATGCAACAGAACTGGATCGGCCGCTCGGAAGGCCTGCTGATCCGCTGGCCGCTGGCGGATGCTGCCGGTGGCGAGCATGAGCTGGAAGTCTATACGACACGGCCCGACACCATTTTCGGCGCTTCCTTCATGGCCGTCGCCGCCGATCATCCGCTGGCCAAGAAGGCCGCCGAGAGCAATCCGGCGCTGGCCAAGTTCATCGAGGATATCAGCCATGTGGGCACCTCCGCGGCGGCGCTGGAGACGGCTGAGAAGAAGGGTTTTGATACCGGCGTCCGGGTTGTTCACCCGTTTGACGACACATGGACGCTGCCTGTCTACGTCGCCAATTTCGTGCTGATGGAATACGGCACCGGCGCCATTTTCGGCTGTCCGTCCGGTGACCAGCGCGACCTCGACTTCGCCAACAAATACGGCCTGCCGATGATCCCGGTGGTGATGCCGGAGGGTGAGAATCCGGCGAGTTTCCAGATCATCGATGAAGCCTATGTCGACGACGGCGTGATGATCAATTCGCGCTTCCTCGACGGCATGAAGCCGGATCAGGCTTTCGACGAGGTGGCGAAACTGCTGGAACGGAAGACCATCGGCAACCGGCCGATGGCCGAGCGCAAGGTGAATTTCCGCCTGCGCGACTGGGGCATTTCGCGCCAGCGCTACTGGGGCTGCCCGATTCCGATGATCCATTGCGAGGATTGCGGCGTGGTGCCGGTGCCGAAGGCCGACCTGCCGGTCAAGCTGCCCGACGATGTCGATTTCGACCGGCCGGGCAATCCGCTCGACCGGCATCCGACATGGCGCCATGTGAAATGTCCGCGCTGCGGCAAGGATGCGCGGCGCGAAACCGACACGATGGATACGTTCGTCGATTCGTCCTGGTATTTTGCCCGCTTCACCGCACCCTGGGCGCATGAGCCGACGGATCCCATGGCGGCCAATGAATGGCTGCCGGTCGACCAGTATATTGGTGGCATCGAGCACGCGATCCTGCATCTGCTCTATTCGCGCTTCTTCACCCGCGCCATGCGTGAGGCCGGCCATGTCGATCTGGCCGAGCCGTTCAAGGGCCTGTTCACGCAAGGCATGGTGGTGCACGAGACCTACCGCGTCGGCTCGGCATCGAATGGCCGCTGGCTGGCGCCCACCGAGGTTCGGCTGGAGGACGTCGACGGCAAGCGCCGCGCCATCGAGATCTCTACGGGCGAGACGGCGACGATCGGTCCGCTCGAAAAGATGTCGAAGTCGAAGAAGAACACGGTCAGTCCGGAAGACATCACCGATGGCTACGGCGCCGACACGGCGCGCTGGTTCATGCTGTCGGATTCACCGCCAGAG
Source organism: Mesorhizobium sp. M1409 (assembly GCF_040317535.1). Classification (NCBI taxonomy): domain Bacteria; kingdom Pseudomonadati; phylum Pseudomonadota; class Alphaproteobacteria; order Hyphomicrobiales; family Phyllobacteriaceae; genus Mesorhizobium; species Mesorhizobium sp. M1409. Next base: position 197,312 of record NZ_JAMYKV010000004.1, on the reverse strand, counting down.
CGCGACGTCGAGTGGACCGACGAAGGCGCCGCCGGCGCGCATCGCTTCATCCAGCGCATCTGGCGCCTGGTGTCGACGGCGGCCGAGACGCTGGCCGGCATCGAGCCAACGGCGGCTGACAGCGGCGAGGCCGTTGTGGTTTCCAAGGCCGCGCACAAGATCCTGAAGGCGGTCGGCGAGGATATCGAGAAGCTCGCTTTCAACCGCGCCATCGCCCGTATCTACGAACTGGCCAACGCGCTGACCACGCCGCTCAATGAGGTGGCCGAAGGCAAGGCCGAAGCGGTGCTGAAAGGCGCCTGCCGGCAGGCCGTGGAGGTTCTGGTGCATCTGATCGCACCGGTCATGCCGCATCTGGCCGAGGAGTGCTGGGAAACGCTCGGCGGCACCGATCTGGTTGCCGAACGGCCGTGGCCGGTGTTCGATCCGGCGCTGGTCGTCGACAACGAAGTCACCTATCCGGTGCAGGTCAACGGCAAGAAGCGGGGAGATTTGACAATTGCCCGCGACGCGGACCAAGGTGCTGTCGAAAAAGCGGTATTGGCTCTCGACTTCGTGCAGAAAGCGCTCGAAGGAAAGGCTCCGCGCAAGGTGATCATCGTGCCGCAGAGGATCGTCAATGTCGTTGCCTGATCAGGAAAAGACAGGGCTGAGCCGTGTGCTGCGCCATATCGCGTTCGCCGGCCTGGTCGGCTCGCTCGCGCTTGTCTCGGCCTGCACGGTGCGGCCGCTCTATTCGAGCGCGGCGCTGTCGGGTTCGCAGGCGAGCGCCAGCGCCGAACTGGCTTCGATCGCCATCAAGCCGGTCGGCTCGCGTTATGCCCAGCAGGTGCGCAACAATCTGATTTTCGGGTTTGGACGAGGTGCCGGCGAGCCGGCCTCACCGGCCTATTCGCTCAATCTCGGCGTGACCGAAGCCGTCGAATCAGCGGCGCTTGTGCAGGTGGGAACCAACGAGGACGAACCGACCGCCGGTTCCGTGACGCTGACTGGCAACTATACGCTGTCCGACGCGAAGTCCGGTGTGGTCATCGCATCCGGCAAGCGTTCGATCACCTCGTCGTTCGACAGGCCGCGTCAGGAGTTCGCCGCGTACCGGGCGCAGATCGATGCCGAGAATCGCGCCGCGCGCGAACTGGCCGAAGCGCTGCAACTGTCCATCGCCCAGGATCTGGTCAGGCACGCGAAGGCCGGCTAGCGCGGCTTATCGGTCTAGCGCCCAAGCATCATCAAACTCCCCACGGCACAGCGAGCAGATCGCGCCACCGGCGTGCGCTGTGAGATGACGATCCGGCGGCGTCGTCCGCAAAGGTTTGTCACGACGATTTCGCTGCCCAAGGATCGTTGCCGATCCATCCGGGAAGCAACTGTTAACCACTCGCTCCCTATTGCTCGGCAGACATTTCAGAGTGAGTCTTGAGAATGGAAGCCAGGCGTTTTTCCCGGGTCAATTTACTGAAGGCAGCGTCGCCCGATGATCCCGAGGTGAAGCGTTACGACGGCATCGGCGACAAGGGCGGGCAGCGAACGTCTTCAGCTGCGGCAGGCAATCTTGATCGTCCGGCTCACACGGGACTGGACGGCCGGCGGCCCGGCACACACCAGGCCGGCTATTCCGCGCCGGTTGTCGATCTCGGCGGCAACAAGCGGCCCTATATGGAGCCGAGGGGTAGCTCGAAGGAGGCGCCTTCGAAAGTCGGCGATATCGAAAGTCCTGCCTGGCAAGAATATTTCTTCCTCGCGCCCAACGTGCGTTTTACCCGCACACCAGACTATGAGGCCAAGAAGCATCGCCCGCGGCACGAGCGTGTTGTCGAGCAAGGCGATGCAGACGCGCTCCCAACGCAGCAGGCAGTCGTGCAACCCATGGTCGACGAGGCATCCTCCGCGCCCTCGCTCCTGGCATTGCCGGCGTCGGTGAAAAGCCACGCCTCCCAGCCGCTGGCCGACCGAGGAGCCGCGCAAAGGCCGTCACCGCGGACCGCGGCTTTCGTTCCCCCGGGGCGCGCCAGGGAGAACGCGCGCGTCGTTGCTCCGGTGCCGCCGGTGACGGCCGCAACGGGACGAGCTTCCGCGCGCGGGATTGCCGCTCCGGGCGCGCCGATCAAACCGGCCACTGCCGAAAAGCCGCGCTGGCCCTATCTTTCGGATCACGCCTTCTTCGAGGCCATGGCACCCTATCTGGTCGATGTTTCGTCACAGGCCCGGCAGGCCAGCCCAGCCTCGCCTGCACCGGTCGCCGCGGTGCCTGTCGCCGCTGCGTGGGTCGGCATCCGCCCGCCGATAGTGACCGATGCCACCTCGCTGTTTCGCGTCATCGAATGTCTTCCAGGCCAAGCCTCGAAGCCGTTGCCGGATGTTTGGCCGGCAACCTCGAACGAGGCTCTCGCCCAGGCTGAAGTGCCAGCGAGCAACGCGTCACTGAAGGCCCAGCCCGCTGCAATCCCCGCTGCGGCGCGCGATGCCGTTCCCGTGCCCGCCCTCGCAAGTGGAGACGCCACTATCAGGGTGGCGACCGCGCGTCCTTCTTCACGCTTGCCTCGGACCGGCAAAACTGTGCCATCAAAATCGGGCGATCCCTATGAGCTTCCCCCGGAAGACCTGTTGCAACAGCCACCGGAGGGACAAGGCTTCTATATGTCGCAGGAGCGGCTCGAGCAGAACGCCGATTTGCTGGAAAGCGTGCTCGAGGATTTCGGTGTGCGCGGCGAGATCATTCATGTTCGCCCCGGCCCGGTCGTCACGCTCTATGAGTTCGAGCCGGCGCCGGGCGTCAAATCCTCTCGGGTCATCGGGCTTGCCGATGATATCGCCCGCTCCATGTCAGCGATTTCGGCGCGCGTCGCGGTCGTGCCTGGCCGCAACGTCATCGGCATCGAGCTTCCGAACGAGACGCGCGAAACCGTCTATTTCCGCGAGCTGATCGAATCGGAGGGCTTCCGCAAGACCAGCTGCAAGTTGGCGCTTTGTCTGGGCAAGACGATCGGCGGTGAGCCTGTTATCGCCGAGCTGGCGAAGATGCCTCACCTGCTCGTGGCCGGAACCACCGGCTCCGGCAAGTCGGTTGCCATCAACACCATGATCCTGTCGTTGCTCTACCGGCTGAAGCCGGAAGAATGCCGGCTGATCATGGTCGATCCCAAGATGCTCGAGCTCTCCGTCTATGACGGCATCCCGCATCTTCTGACGCCCGTCGTCACGGACCCCAAAAAAGCCGTCACCGCGCTGAAATGGGCGGTGCGCGAGATGGAGGACCGCTACCGCAAGATGGCGCGGCTCGGCGTGCGCAACATCGATGGCTACAATGAGCGCGCAGCCGCTGCCCGCGACAAGGGCGAGACGGTCGTCATGACCGTGCAGACCGGCTTCGAAAAGGGCACCGGCGAGCCGCTTTTCGAACAGCAGGAAATCGACCTTGCGCCGATGCCGTACATCGTCGTCATCGTCGACGAGATGGCCGACCTGATGATGGTCGCCGGCAAGGAGATCGAAGGCGCGATCCAGCGTCTGGCACAGATGGCGCGCGCTGCCGGCATTCACCTGATCATGGCAACGCAGCGCCCCTCGGTCGACGTCATCACGGGTACGATAAAGGCCAACTTCCCGACCCGGATTTCCTTCCAGGTAACATCAAAGATCGACAGCCGCACCATCCTTGGCGAGCAGGGCGCCGAACAGCTGCTCGGCCAGGGCGACATGCTGCACATGATGGGTGGGGGGCGCATTTCCCGCGTGCATGGTCCCTTCGTTTCAGATGCGGAGGTCGAGCACGTCGTGGCGCATCTGAAGGCTCAGGGCCGGCCTGAATATCTGGAAACCGTGACAGCCGAAGAGGATGAGGAAGAAGCCGAAGCCGACCAGGGCGCGGTGTTCGACAAGGGATCGGTTGCAGCCGAGGACAGTGATGCAATCTACGACGAGGCGGTCAAGGTGGTGGTGCGCGACAAGAAGTGTTCGACGTCGTACATCCAGCGCCGCCTCGGCGTCGGCTACAACCGCGCCGCATCCCTGGTCGAGCGGATGGAAAAGGAAGGGCTGGTCGGCGCCCCCAACCATGTCGGCAAACGCGAAATCATCATGGGCCGGCGCCAGCAGGCGAGCACGCCTGTCGACGATGGCACGGATTGATAGGCAGGTCGTTTGAAGCGCATATGAAAAAAGGCCGGTTGCCCGGCCTTTTTGCTGTTGAAAACGGTGTGACCTCAGCCGATCTTCTGGCCGGTCTTTGCCCAGTCGGCGAGGAAAGCGGCGAGGCCCTTGTCGGTCAGCGGATGGTTGACCAGCGCCTTCAGGGTCGCCGGCGGCGCGGTAACGACATCGGCGCCGATCAGGGCGGCCTGCTTGATATGGTTCACGGTGCGAACCGAAGCGACGAGGATCTCGGTCTGGAAATCGTAATTGTCGTAGATCTGCCGGATTTCCTGGATCAGCTCCATACCGTCCGAGCCGGTGTCATCGACGCGGCCGACGAAGGGCGAGATGAACGACGCGCCGGCCTTGGCCGCCAGCAGCGCCTGGTTGGCCGAAAAGCACAGCGTGACGTTGACCATACGGTTCATCTGGGTGCGGATCGTCTTGCAGGCCTTCAGTCCGTCGAGCGTCAACGGTACCTTGATGCAGACATTGGGCGCGATCTTGGCCAGCACCTCGGCCTCCGCCATCATGTCCTTGAATTCGGTCGCCACGACCTCCGCCGAGACCGGACCCTCGATGATATCGCAGATCTGCCTGGTGACGTCGGCGATCTTGCCGCCCGATTTGAGGATCAGCGACGGGTTGGTGGTGACGCCGTCGAGCAGTCCCAGATCGTTCAGCTCACGGATATCCTTGATGTCGGCGGTGTCGACAAAAAATTTCATGGCGGGTCTCCTGAAGATTTTTATGTGCATGCCATGCACATTCGGGGTCGGCCTTTGATCTAGACCAAAGTCAGGGCAAGGTCACGCCTCATGATCGAAGATTCGCCCTTTGTCGCGGCCGCACCGGTGCTGGTGCCGATGCCCGCCGAACGCCCCTACACCTATGCCGTGCCCGCCGGCATGCGCGTGGTGCCGGGCTCGATCGTGCGCGTGCCGCTCGGCCCTCGCCAGGTCGCCGGCATCGTCTGGGATGGCGCCGTCGAGAAGGTCGACGCGAAAAAGCTGCGCCCCATCGAACAGGTCTTCGACTGCCCGCCGATCGATCGCGCGATGCGCCGCTTCGTCGACTGGGTGGCGCAGTACACGCTGTCGCCACCGGGCATGGTGGCGCGCATGCTGCTCAGGGCACCCGAAGCATTCGATCCCGAACCATGGATCGAGGGGCTGCAGCGCACGCTTCTCGCACCCGATCGGATGACGGCTGCCCGAGAGCGTGTGCTGGAGACGGCTGAAGGCGGGCTGGCCTGGACGCGGTCCGGCCTCGCCCATGCTGCCGGCGTGTCGTCGACGGTGATCGACGGCCTGAGGGCGCAAGGCGTGTTCGAGACGGTGATGATCCCGCCGCGCCCGGTCGTGGCGGCACCCGATTCCAGCTACGCCATACCGGAATTGATGCCGGACCAGCGCGACGCCGCGCTGATGCTGCGCTCCAATGTCGCAGCCGGCGTGTTCAACGTCGCGCTGCTCGACGGCGTCACCGGATCGGGCAAGACGGAGGTTTATTTCGAGGCGGTGGCGGCCGCGCTCGACCAGGGCAAGCAGGTGTTGATCCTGCTGCCGGAAATCGCGCTGACGCATGCCTTTCTCGAGCGCTTCCAGCAGCGCTTCGGTGCCAAGCCGGGCGAATGGCATTCCGACCTGCCGCCCAGGATGCGCGAAAAAGTCTGGCGGCAAGTGGCGGAAGGCGGCGTGCGGGTCGTCGCCGGCGCGCGCTCGGCGCTGTTCCTGCCGTTCAAGGAGCTCGGCCTGATCGTCGTCGACGAGGAGCACGACCCTGCCTACAAGCAGGAAGACCGTGTTTTCTACAATGCGCGCGACATGGCAGTGGTGCGCGGTCATATCGGCAGTTTTCCGGTGGTGCTGGCATCGGCGACGCCATCGGTTGAAAGCCGCGTCAATGCGAGCCAAGGCAAATACAACAGAGCCGTCCTCTCTGCCCGTTTCGCCGAGGCGGCGCTTCCCCATCTCAAGGCAGTCGATATGCGCCGGGCACCCCCGGCGCGCGGCGGCTTCCTGTCACCGGTGCTGCTCGACCAGATGCGCCAGACGCTGGAGAGGAAGGAGCAGTCGCTGCTGTTCCTCAACCGGCGCGGCTATGCCCCGCTGACGCTGTGCCGGGTCTGTGGACACCGCTTCGGCTGCCCGGTCTGCTCGGCCTGGCTGGTCGAGCACCGGTTTCGCGGCCAGCTCGTCTGCCATCATTGCGGGCACAATGAGCGCCGCCCCGAAGCCTGCCCGGAATGCGGCACGCTCGATCATCTGGTCGCCTGCGGGCCAGGTGTCGAGCGCATCGCCGAAGAGGTCGTCGCGCATTTTCCCGACGCGCGCACCATCGTTTTGTCGTCCGACCTGATGGGCGGCGTGCGGCGGCTGCGGCTGGAGCTGGAGGCGATCGCCAATGGCGAGGCCGACATCGTCATCGGCACACAGCTCGTCGCCAAGGGCCACAATTTCCCCAACATGACGCTGGTGGGCGTCGTCGACGCCGATCTCGGTCTTGCCAATGGCGATCCGCGCGCCGCCGAGCGCACCTTCCAGCTGCTCAGCCAGGTGACCGGCCGCGCCGGCCGCACCGGCAAGAAGAGCCTTGGCCTGCTGCAGACCTTCCAGCCCGAGCATCCGGTGATGCGGGCGATCGTCTCCGGCGACGCCGAGGCGTTTTACGAGCGCGAGATCGCCGAGCGCGAGCGGGCCGCCCTGCCGCCCTTCGGCCGGCTGGCCGGTGTCATCGTCAGCGCGGTGACGCGGGCCGAAGCCGAGGGCCATGCGCGCGGCCTGCGCCGCGCCGCGCCCGAGGCCACCGACGTGTTCGTGCTCGGCCCGGCCGAGGCGCCGCTGTCCCTGCTTGGCGGCCGTCACCGCTTCCGCCTGCTGATCCAGGGCGAGCGGCGCGCCGACATGCAAGGCTTTATCCGCACCATGCTGGCCAACGGGCCGAAGCAGCGCGGCTCGGTCAGGGTGCAGGTCGACATCGACCCGCAGAGCTTTTTGTAAGTTGAACGCCGTCGGCCACTCTCGGCAAATGGGTTCATCGAGAGCGGATCAAAATTCGACGTCCCTCAATGGCGATTCATTTCGCTCAAGTTCGATGCCGCCCGGATACCGAAGCAAAAAGTCCCCGAAATTTTCCTGGCTGTCTTGCGGATAAAGCTTTCGCCCTTCAGCAACCGGAATGACCATGGTGGTCGGCCTGCCGTTTCTCGTGACAATGGTTGGCTCGTCGTTTCCTGCGGCCTCGACGATTGCCGAGAGTCTCGCCTTGGCCTGCCGAAGCTCAATAGTTTTCACGACGACCTCCCTTATAGTCTCGTGTGTTTATGATATCGGGATTACCCAGCAAAGGAACAGCCCTTATGAAAACCCTTGGCCTTCTGGGCGGCATGAGCTGGGAATCGACCGCCATCTACTATCGCCTGCTGAATGAGGTCGTGCGCGAGCGGCTGGGCGGGCTGCATTCGGCCAAATTGCTGCTGTGGTCGTTCGACTTCACCGAAATCGCCGAGCGGCAGCATCGTGGCGACTGGGACGGCGCCGGCGTGCTTCTTGTCGAAGCGGCGCGCAAGCTCGAGGCGGGCGGCGCGGAAGGCTTGCTTCTGTGCACCAACACCATGCACAAACTGGCCGACCAGGTGCAGGCGTCGGTGTCGATCCCGCTGATCCACATCGCCGACGCCACGGCGGTCGCGGTCAAGCGCGCCGGCATGCAGCGCCCGGCACTGCTGGCGACGCGGTTCACCATGGAGCAGGATTTCTACAAGAGCCGGCTCGCCGACAAATACGGCCTGCGGCCCGTCGTCCCCAATGCTACCGGGCGCGACATGGTCCATCGCGTCATCTACGAGGAATTGTGCCAGGGTATCGTCACCGAAGCCTCCAAGGTTGCCTATATCGCCGAGACCGAACGCCTGCGCCGCGAAGAGGCCGCCGACAGCGTCATCATGGGCTGCACCGAGATCACCATGCTGATCGGTCAGCAGGACTTCGACATCCCGGTCTTCGATACGACGCGCATCCATGCCGAGGCGGCGGTCGAATTCGCGCTGGGCTGACAGGCTTCCGCAAATTGCCGGACTCCATCTGGCGTCGTTTCTTTCCTTCGCTAGAATGCCCGGAATTTCAAAACAGGCATTCGAGGGGACAAGATGGATTTTGCGCTTCCGTGGCCGACGAGCCAGGGCGAATGGCTGGCATGGTCGAGCGCCGTCGTCACCGTGTTGCTCGGGCTTTTGTTCTTTCTGGCACCCAGCCTCGCCTTCCGTGCCCTGCGCTTGCAGGTCAAGCCCGAGAAGGCGGCGGCGATCGCCGAGGGGCGCGGCAGGATGTCGGGCTTCTATCTGGGTGTCGGCCTGTGCTGTATCCTGCTGGCGCAGCCGCTGATCTACATGGCGCTCGGCTTCTCCTGGCTGTTCACCGCTTTTGGCCGGCTGCTGTCGATGATGTCGGATGGCGCCAACACGCCTTTCAATTGGGTTTCCATCGTGGTGGAATTGGTGCTGGCGGCGTTGCCGCTCGCCTTTGCCTTCGGCTTTCTGCCTTGAATCGTTGGGTATTCCGCGATGGAAGACGGGTGACTTTCGCCGGATGCGACAATAGTGCCTGAAAACCATGCGGAACGACGCATTGCGGTCTTAAAATGCCTGTGCTAGACGGCAATCGACTTTCGGCCGGGGATAGCGGAAGCCGCGCCTCCGTGCTCGAAAAAATGCAGTAAGGTCAAAGATTTAGCCAGAGTTTTTGCTCGCGCCAACAATCTACGGCCTGTCAGACAAGAGAAAAGACGGTCCGTGGCTCAATCGTCATCGCCAATCTCAGGTGTCGCAGAACGCTATGCGGGTTCGCTGTTCGAACTCGCCCTGCAGGCAAATTCCGTCGCCAAGGTCGAAGCCGATCTCAACAGCTTCGAAGCCATGCTCGCGGGCAGCGCGGACCTTACCCGGCTGATCAACAGCCCGGTGTTCTCCAGCGAGGACCAGGCCAAAGCCATCGCGGCGATCGCCGACAAGGCCGGGATCACCGGGCTCACCGGCAATTTTCTGCGCGTCGTCGCCAGAAACCGCCGGCTGTTCGCCATTCCCGGCATGATCAGGGCGTTCCGCCAGATCGCCGCCGAACATCGTGGCGAAACCGCTGCTGAAGTGACGTCGGCTCACGAGCTGACGGCTGCCCAGCAGACCGAACTCAAGGCCGCGCTGAAGAGCGTTGCCGGCAAGGACGTGGCCATCTCCGTCACCGTCGATCCGTCGCTGCTCGGCGGGCTGGTGGTCAAGATGGGCTCGCGCCAGATCGATACGTCGCTCAAAACCAAACTCAATTCGCTCAAGCTTGCACTGAAAGAGGTCGGCTGATGGACATCCGCGCCGCGGAAATTTCCGCAATTCTGAAAGACCAGATCAAGAATTTCGGCAAGGAGGCCGAGGTCTCCGAAGTTGGACAGGTGCTGTCCGTCGGTGACGGCATCGCCCGCGTCTACGGCCTCGACAATGTCCAGGCCGGCGAAATGGTCGAATTCCCCGGCGGCATCCGCGGCATGGCGCTCAACCTCGAAGCCGACAATGTCGGCGTCGTCATCTTCGGCGCCGACCGCGACATCAAGGAAGGCGACATCGTCAAGCGCACCGGCGCCATCGTCGACGTTCCCGTCGGTCCCGGCCTGCTCGGCCGCGTCGTCGACGCGCTCGGCAATCCGATCGACGGCAAGGGCCCGATCAAGGCAGTCGAGCGCAAGCGCGTCGACGTCAAGGCGCCCGGCATCATTCCGCGCAAATCGGTGAACGAGCCGATGTCGACCGGCCTCAAGGCCATCGATGCGCTGATCCCGGTCGGCCGCGGCCAGCGCGAGCTGGTCATCGGCGATCGCCAGACCGGCAAGACCGCCATCATCCTCGACACGATGCTCAACCAGAAGTCGGTGCACGACAACGGCCCCGAAAAGGAAAAGCTCTACTGCGTCTACGTCGCCGTCGGCCAGAAGCGCTCGACCGTCGCGCAGTTCGTCAAGGTGCTGGAAGAGCGCGGCGCGCTCGAATACTCGATCATCATCGCCGCCACCGCTTCCGACCCGGCGCCGATGCAGTTCCTGGCGCCGTTCGCCGGCGCCACCATGGGCGAGTACTTCCGCGACAACGGCATGCATGCGCTGATCAGCTATGACGATCTGTCGAAGCAGGCCGTCGCCTATCGCCAGATGTCGCTGCTGCTGCGCCGCCCGCCGGGCCGCGAAGCGTATCCCGGCGACGTCTTCTACCTGCACTCGCGCCTGCTTGAGCGCGCAGCCAAGCTCAACGACGATCTGGGCGGTGGTTCATTGACCGCTTTGCCGATCATCGAAACGCAGGCCAACGACGTGTCGGCCTACATCCCGACCAACGTGATCTCGATCACCGACGGTCAGATCTTCCTCGAAACCAACCTGTTCTTCCAGGGCATCCGTCCCGCGGTGAATGTCGGTCTGTCGGTCAGCCGCGTCGGCTCCGCCGCGCAGATCAAGGCAATGAAGCAGGTCGCCGGCTCGATCAAGGGCGAGCTCGCGCAGTACCGCGAAATGGCGGCTTTCGCGCAGTTCGGCTCGGATCTCGACGCCGCCACGCAGCGCCTGCTCAACCGCGGTTCGCGCCTGACCGAACTTCTGAAGCAGCCGCAGTTCTCGCCGCTGAAGACGGAAGAGCAGGTCGCGGTGATCTTCGCCGGCGTCAACGGCTATCTCGACAAGCTGCCGGTCAACCAGGTCGGCAAGTTCGAGCATGGCCTGCTCAGCCACATGCGTGCGGCCGGCAAGGACGTTCTCGAAGCCATCCGCAACGAAAAGGCGCTGTCGGATGATCTGCGCGCCAAGCTGAAGGCCGAGATCGACGCTTTCGCCAAGACCTTCGCCTGAGCGAAGCGCAAGACGGGATCAGGTTTGAAGCATGCCTTCATTAAAAGACCTTCGTAACCGTATCGCCTCGGTCAAGGCGACGCAGAAGATCACCAAGGCGATGCAGATGGTCGCCGCGGCGAAGCTGCGCCGTGCGCAAGAGGCCGCTGAAGCAGCGCGCCCCTATTCGGAGCGCATGGGTTCCGTGCTGGCCAACATCACCCAGGCGATCGGTGGCGGCGGCGATGCCCCGGCGCTGATGACCGGCACCGGCAAGGACGACGTGCATCTGCTCGTGGTCTGCACAGCCGAGCGCGGCCTGTGCGGTGGCTTCAATTCGCAGATCGCCCGCGTCGCCCGCGACCACATCCGCAAGCTGCTGGCCGACGGCAAGCAGGTCAAGATCATCTGCGTCGGCAAGAAGGGTTTCGACATCCTGCGCCGCGACTATGCATCGCTGATCATCGACCGTGTCGATCTGCGCGAGGTCAAGACGCTCGGCTTCGTCAATGCCGACGCCATCGCCAAGAAGGTCATCCAGCTCTTCAACGAGGGCGGCTTCGACATCTGCACGCTGTTCTATTCGCAGTTCAAGTCGGTGATCAGCCAGATTCCGACCGCGCAGCAGATCATCCCGGCCGGCATTGCTTCGGCTCCGGCGGAAGTGACGGATGGCGGCAACGCCGTCTACGAGTACGAACCGGAGCCAGGCGAAATCCTCTCCGACCTCATTCCGCGCAACATCTCGGTGCAGGTTTTCCGGGCGCTGCTCGAAAACGCGGCCGGCGAAATGGGCGCCAAGATGAGCGCCATGGACAATGCGACGCGCAACGCCGGCGAGATGATCAACAAGCTGTCGATCACCTACAACCGCCAGCGGCAGGCGCAGATCACCAAGGAACTGATCGAAATCATTTCGGGCGCCGAGGCGCTCTAGGCGCGGTCCGCGGGTCATCGACCCGCGACCGGACCGCGTGAAACAAAGGACGAAAAAGGGTAAAGACGATGGCGAAAGCAGCGACCCCCCAGAAGGCGGCCCCCAAGGCGGCAGCCGCGAAGACCGCGGCCCCCGCGAAAGCGGCGGCCAAGGCTCCAGCAGCGAAGGCGGCTCCGCCCAAGACGGCCGCAGCACCGGTGAAGGCCGCCGCGGCCAAGACATCGGCAGTGGCCAGCAAGGCAACCGGCGCTGTCGGTAAGGTCCGCCAGGTCATCGGCGCCGTCGTCGACGTCCAGTTCGGCGATCACCTGCCGGCGATCCTGAACGCGCTCGAGACGACCAATGTCGGCAACCGCCTGGTGCTCGAAGTTGCCCAGCATCTGGGTGAAAACACCGTCCGCTGCATCGCCATGGACTCGACCGAAGGTCTGGTTCGCGGCCAGGACGTGCGTGACACCGGTGCGCCGATCACCGTGCCGGTCGGTCCGGGCATGCTCGGCCGCATCATCAACGTCATCGGCGAGCCGGTCGACGAAGAAGGTCCGGTCGACGCGATCGAAATGCGCTCCATCCACCAGCCAGCTCCGACCTATGTCGAGCAGTCGACGGAAGCGCAGATCCTGATCACCGGCATCAAGGTGCTCGACCTACTGGCTCCCTACGCCAAGGGCGGCAAGATCGGCCTGTTCGGCGGCGCCGGCGTCGGCAAGACCGTGCTGATCCAGGAACTGATCAACAACATCGCCAAGGCGCATGGCGGCTATTCGGTGTTCGCCGGCGTCGGCGAGCGCACCCGCGAAGGCAACGATCTCTATCACGAGTTCATCGAGTCCGGCGTCAACAAGAAGGGCGGTGGCGAAGGCTCCAAGGCGGCACTCGTCTATGGCCAGATGAACGAGCCGCCGGGCGCGCGCGCCCGCGTCGGCCTGACCGGCCTGACGGTCGCCGAATATTTCCGCGACCAGGGCCAGGACGTGCTGTTCTTCGTCGACAACATCTTCCGCTTCACGCAGGCGGGCTCGGAAGTGTCGGCTCTGCTCGGCCGTATCCCGTCGGCCGTCGGCTATCAGCCGACGCTAGCCACCGACATGGGCGCGCTGCAGGAACGCATCACCACCACCACCAAGGGCTCGATCACGTCCGTGCAGGCCATCTACGTGCCTGCCGACGACTTGACCGATCCGGCACCGGCGACCTCGTTCGCCCACCTTGACGCGACGACGACGCTGAACCGCGCCATCGCCGAAAAGGGCATCTACCCGGCGGTTGACCCGCTGGATTCGACCTCGCGCATGCTCGACCCGCTGGTCGTCGGAGACGAGCACTATGGCGTCGCGCGCCAGGTGCAGTCGATCCTCCAGCGCTACAAGTCGCTGCAGGACATCATCGCCATCCTGGGCATGGACGAGCTGTCGGAAGAGGACAAGCAGACCGTGGCCCGCGCCCGCAAGATCGAGCGCTTCCTGTCGCAGCCGTTCTTCGTCGCCGAAGTGTTCACCGGCGCGCCGGGCAAGCTGGTCGACCTCGCCGACACCATCAAGGGCTTCAAGGGCCTCTGCAATGGCGACTACGATCACCTTCCGGAAGCTGCCTTCTACATGGTTGGCGGCATCGAGGAAGCAGTCGAGAAGGCACAGCGCCTGGCGGCTGAAGCAGCATAAAAAGCGAATAGCGAATAGGGAGTAGCGAATAGGGAATATGGGCCGGCGAATTCTTCTTCTGACTATTCGCTGGTCGCTATTCGCTATTCGCTAGATTGACATGGCTGAAGCTTTCAAGTTCGAACTGGTCTCGCCGGAGCGCCTGCTGGTTTCCGAGCAGGTCGAATCCGTCGTCATTCCGGGCGCCGAAGGCGAGATGACCGTGATGGCGCATCACGCGCCGGTCATGACCACGATCAAGCCCGGCGTCGTCACGGTGAAGACCGTGTCGGGCGGCGAAGAACGCTATGTGGTGTTCGGCGGCTTCGCCGACATCGTTCCGGCCGGCTGCACGCTGCTGGCGGAATCGGCTGTCGCGGTGAAGGATGTCGACCGCGCCGATCTCGCGCGCCGCATCCAGGAAGCCAGGGAAGACGCCGCCGACGCCAAGGACGACCAAGCGAGAAGCAAGGCCGAACAGTTCCTTAGCCAGCTCACGACGCTGGAAGCTGCCATCCTGCCGGCGTAAGGGCCGGCTATCTCCTCGCCATCCGGGTAGAGCGAACGCGAGGCGGAGCGCAGTAGCGCAAAGGAGCGTTCTGTAGCGATCCTTCACGCCCCCCTCTGTCCTGCCGGACATCTCCCCCACAAGTGGGGAGATCGGCCGTCATCGCGGCTTTCGCAAATCTCCAGCGTTGTAGGGTTGGCGCCGGCATCCGAGCTGCCAATCTCCCCCTCGAGGGCCCTCGTGGGGGAGATGTCCGGCAGGACAGAGGGGGGCGCTGTCCCGCCGACGTCAACGGTCTGCGCCCATCACAACCATCAAGTCATAGCTCAGGATTGCTCGCAAGGGCTGGCCCGCCCTGCTTGAGATGGACGATGTGGGTGGCCACGAACTCGATCAGCGTCTGACGCGAGGCGTGGTCCTTGGCGAAGCCGGCGAGGTCGAATACAGCCGCTACCGTCTCTTCCGTCGGCAGATTCCGACCGAAAAGCGTGGCCAGTGCTGAGTCAAGCGGATCAGTGAAATGGCCCTCCGGCAAGGTCTTGCCGCGCGCCTCGCAGGCCGCGATCCAGGCGGCGATCACCAGCGTCAGATGTTCGGGCACAGCGCCGGCCTCGATGCTCTCCAAGGCGGAAGCGACGATGCGTTGCGGCAGTTTCTGGCTGCCGTCATTGGCGATCTGCGCTGTGCGGTGGGCGAGAGCGGTGTTCGAAAAACGCTCGGCCAGTTCAGCCGTATAGCTTGCCGTATCCAGCCCGGCATTCCTCGGTAGCGTCGGAATGGCCTCGGCCCAGAGTGTATCGACAAAGGCCCGTATCGCCGGATCGGCGAAGGCGCGGTCGACGGTGGCGTGACCGCTGAGCAGGCCGAGATAGGCGATGCCCGAATGCGAGCCATTGAGCAGCCTGAGCTTCATGTCCTCGAACGGCCTGACGTCGTCGACCATGGTGACGCCGAACTGTTCCCAGGCCGGGCGGCCCCCCGGGAAATTGTCCTCGACCACCCATTGGCAGAACGGCTCGGTCATCACAGGCCAGGCGTCCTCGACGCCGAGTTCTTCTGCGATCCGCACCCGGTCGGCATCGGTGGTTGCCGGTACGATGCGATCGACCATGCTCGACGGAAAGGCGACCGCATCGGCGATGTGTTTGGCGAGCCCGGCATCGCCCTTCGCATCGAGCTTGGCATCCCGCAATTCGGCGAATTCGATCAGCAGCCGGTGCAGCGTGGCGCCGTTGGCCGGCAGGTTGTCGCAGCACAGCACGGTGAAGGGCGCCGTGCCGGCGGCGCGTCGCCGGGCAAGCGCCTCGGTCAGAAAACCATGCGCCGTCTTCGGCGTCTGCGGCTCTGCCAGGTCGTGGACGATATCGAGATGAGCGGTATCCAGTCCACCGCCCGCTGCCCGCAGATACGCCTTTTCGGTGATCGTCAGCGTGACGATGCGGGTGCGCGGATCGGTCAGCGCGGCCAGCACCGCGCTTGGGTCTTCCGGCGCCACCAGCATCGAGGCGATCGAACCGATGACGCGAAGCTTTTCCTCGCCGCTGCTTCTGATCGCCAGCGTATAGAGGCCGTCCTGCGGCGTGAGCGCGTCGCGTGTGTCGGCGCTGCGCAGCGACACGCCTGTTATGCCCCAGCCTGTCTCGCCAGCAGCCAGGCAGTCGTCGACATAGGCCGCCTGATGGGCGCGATGGAAGGCGCCGACGCCGAGATGCACGATGCCCGGGACGACGCGGCTGCGATCGTACAAAGGTGTCGCGATCGAAGCCGGCAATGCCCGCGCCGTTATCGAGGAAAGGCGTTTGGTCGTTGTGGCGCGGCTGGTTCGGTCGGATGGCATGAAAAAAGCCTCAGGGAGTGGTCGGCAAGCGGCGTAACATTCGATTTCCTGCCACACAATGGGCCGAAAAGTCATCATACAACAATCTAATTTTTGTATGTTGACATTATTTCTTGCCGACCCTACCGATAGCCGCTCTGGGAGGATGATCGTGGCACTGACCGATGCGGATTTGCTGTTTCCCGCCGAGGCGCATTCGCGCTCGGTCGCCCGCGATCTTTATGCCGGGATCAAGGATCTGCCCCTGGTCAGCCCGCACGGTCACACCGACCCGCGCTGGTATGCGCTGAACGAGCCGTTCCCGGATCCGGCGCAACTGCTCATCGTCCCGGACCACTACATTTTCCGCATGCTGTTCAGCCAGGGCGTCCGCCTCGAGGATCTCGGCGTGGCGACGCTGGACGGCGCGCCTGTCGAGACCGACGGCAGGACGATCTGGCGGCGCTTTGCCGAGCACTATTTTCTGTTTCGCGGCACGCCGACCCGGCTGTGGTTCGACCATGTGCTGGCGCATCTGTTCGGCATCGACGAACCGTTGACCGCCGCGACCGCCGACAGCCACTACGACACCATCGCGACGCTGCTGCAGTGGGAGAATTTCCGCCCGCGCGCGCTGTTCGAGCGCTTCAACATCGAGGTCATCGCGACGACCGAAGGCGCGCTCGACGATCTCAAATGGCACCAGATGATCCGCGACAGCGGCTGGGAGGGCCGCGTTATCACCGCCTACCGGCCGGACGCGGTCGTCGATCCCGACTTCGAAGGATTCTCGGCCAATCTCGACCGGCTCGGCGAAATCACCGGCTGCGACACCGGCAGCTGGGCCGGCTATCTCGATGCGCATCGCCGGCGGCGCGCCTTCTTCAAGAGTTTTGGCGCGACCTCGTCCGATCATGGCCATCCGACGGCGGAGACCGCCAATCTCTCGGATGCGGCGGCCGAGGAGCTGTTCAATCGGATTCGCCGTGGTTCCGACGACGAGCGCGAGCGCAAACTGTTCCGCGCGCAGATGCTGACCGAGATGGCCAAGATGAGCCTCGACGACGGGCTGGTGCTGCAGATCCATCCCGGCTCCTGGCGCAACCATTCGCCGGCAATCTTCCAGAAGTTCGGCCGCGACAAGGGCTTCGATATCCCAACCCGGACCGACTATGTGACGGCGCTGAAACCGCTGCTCGATTGCGTCGGGCTGGAGCGTGATCTCACCATCATACTCTTCACGCTCGACGAGACCAGCTATGCGCGCGAACTGGCGCCGCTCGCCGGCGTCTACCCGGCGCTGAAACTCGGGCCGGCCTGGTGGTTTCACGACAGCCCGGAAGGCATGCGGCGCTTCCGCGAGATGACCACCGAGACGGCCGGCTTCTACAACACCGTCGGCTTCAACGACGACACCCGCGCCTTTCCATCCATTCCGGCGCGTCACGATGTGGCGCGCCGGGTCGACTGCGCGTTCCTCGCGCGTCTCGTCGCCGAGCACAGGCTGCGCGAGGACGAGGCGCATGAGCTTGCGCGGGAGCTCGCCTACACGCTTGCCAAGAAGGCGTACCGGCTCTGAGCCGGGCGCTCCGATTTTTAAAAGGGAGGAAGTCATGTTGCATTTTTCGAAATTGACGGCAGCCACGTTTGCCTTCGGCTCACTGCTGGTCGGCATTGCCAATGCCGACACCGTGCTGAGGTCATCGGATACCCATCCCGACGGCTATCCGACCGTCGAGGCGGTCAAATACATGGGCGACCTGATCAAGCAGCGCACCAATGGCCGCTACTCGATCGAGGTCTACCATTCGGCGCAGCTCGGAGAGGAAAAGGACACGATCGAGCAGACCCAGGCCGGTGTCATCGACCTCAACCGCGTCTCGATGGGACCGTTCAACGGCGTCGTGCCGGAAACGGCGGTTCCGTCCCTGCCGTACATGTTCCGCTCGGTCGAGCATATGCGCCATGTCATGGACGGCCCGATCGGGGACGAAATCCTGAAAGCCTTTGAGACTCACGATCTCGTCGGCCTCGCCTTCTACGATTCCGGGGCGCGCTCCTTCTACAACACCAAGAAGGACGTCACCTCGATGGCCGATATGAAAGGGATGAAGTTCCGCGTCATCCAGTCGGACGTGTTCGTCGACATGGTCAATGCGTTGGGTGCCAATGCCACGCCGATGGCCTATGGCGAGGTCTATTCGGCTCTGCAGACCGGTGTCATCGACGGCGCCGAGAACAACTGGCCGAGCTTCGAATCCGCCAAGCACTATGAGGTCGCCAAGCATTACACCATGGACCAGCACCAGATCGTTCCGGAAGTGCTGGTGATGTCGAAGGCGAGCTGGGATAAGCTCGCGCCGGAAGACCAGGCGATCGTCCGGCAAGCGGCAAAAGACAGCGTCGTCAAGATGCGCGAATTGTGGGACGCGCAGGAGAAGAAGTCGCGCGACATCGTCGAGAAGGCCGGCGTCAAGGTCAGCGAGATCGACAAACAGCCGCTGATCGATGCGATGAAGCCGGTCTACGACAAGTATCTGTCGACGCCCGAGTTGAAAGACCTCGCGTCGCGTATCCAGGCAACCAAGTAATCCGTTCGTGGCAAATGATGGCGCGATTGTCCGCGCCATCATCCGGGGGAGGTGTGCATATGAAATCATTTTGGCTCGCAATAGAGCGGCTGCTGTCAGGATTGGCGAGGCTTGCGCTATGGGTCAGCGGCATCGGGCTGACCCTGATGACGGTGATCATCTTCTGGCAGGTATTTTCGCGTTATGTGCTCAACAGTTCGCCAAGCTGGACGGAACCCTTCTCGGTGCTCTTGATGGGTTGGTTCATCTTCCTGGGCGCAGCAGTCGGTGTTCGCGAGCGCACCCATCTGGGTTTCGATGTGTTGCTCTATTTCCTGCCGTCCGCCGCCAAGGCGGTGCTGCGCAGCATTTCGGATATCGTCGTGCTCGCCTTCGGTGCCGGCATGATCGTCTACGGCGTCCAGCTTGCCAGGCTGACCTGGAACACGGTGATGCCGTCTCTGGCTTTCCCGGGCGGCATCGGCTTCCTGCCGGTCATCCTGGGCGGCGCGCTTGTCTGCCTGTTTTCGCTTGAGCGGCTGGCCGGACGGTTTGCCGGATTGCCGGTCGATGCCGATCAGTACGCCACGGGCGAGGAGGGTCTGTGATGGCACTGACGGTTCTGTTCGGCACCTTCGTCTTCCTGCTGATCATCGGCACGCCTATCGCGTTCTGCCTCGGCGTCGCCAGCTTCGCGACGGTTCTGGTGCTGGGTCTGCCCCCGCTTGTGGTGTTCCAGCGCCTCAACTCGGGCGTTTCCGTGTTCTCGTTGATGGCAATCCCGTTCTTCATCTTCGCCGGCGACCTGATGGTGCGCGGCGGCATTGCCGCCCGGCTGGTGGCGCTTGCAGGGTCACTGGTCGGCCATCTGCGCGGCGGCTTAGGTCAGGTCAACATCGCTGCCTCGACCATGTTCGGCGGCATTTCCGGCTCGGCGGTGGCCGATGCCTCGGCGGTCGGCGGGCTGATGATCCCGCAGATGAAGGCGCGCGGCTATGGCGTCGACTATGCCGTCAACATCACCTCCGTCGGCGCCATCATTGCGCTGCTGATCCCGCCCTCGCACAACATGATCATCTATTCGATCTCGGCCGGCGGCCGCATCTCGATCGCCGACCTGTTCACCGCGGGCGTCATACCCGGCTTGCTGTTGGCGCTGTCTCTCATGATCACGGCTTATTGGGTCGCCAGCCGTCGCGGCTATCCGACCGAGCCTTTCGCGGGCTTCGGCCGCGCATTGCAACTGCTTGTCGCCGCGATTCCAGGCCTGGTCCTGATCGGCATCATCTTCGGCGGCGTCCGCTCCGGCATCTTCACGGCCACTGAAAGCTCATGCATCGCCATCGTCTACGCCTTCCTGGTGACGCTTTTCATATACCGCTCGATGAGCTGGAACGACTTCGTCGCCGCCACAACGGCTGCCGTGCGCACGACGGCAATGGTGCTGATGATCATCGGCTGTGCTGCTGCCTTTGGCTGGCTGCTGGCCTATCTCAGGGTCCCCGCCGCGCTCGTCGCCTTCCTGCAGTCCGTGTCCGACAACAAGCTGGTCATCCTGCTGATGATCAATGTCGTCTTGCTTATCCTCGGCACGTTCATGGATATGTCGCCGCTGATCATCATCACCACGCCGATCTTCCTGCCCGTGGTGATGGCCTACGGGGTCGACCCCGTGCATTTCGGCGTCATCCTGATCCTCAATCTCGGCATTGGCCTGTGCACGCCACCGGTGGGGGCGGTGCTGTTCGTCAGCTGCGCCATCGGGCGCATCCCGATCTGGACGGCGATGCGCTCGATCTGGCCGTTCTACGGCGCCGCTTTCGTCGTGTTGATGCTTGTCACCTACATACCGGAAATCTCATTGTGGCTGCCGAGCCTGTTCCACTAGAGTTTTGACGCAATTCCGGACGGAAAACCGTTTCACACTTTTCCTGGAATTGCTTAAGGAGACCATCAAGTGTCCGCTGCATCCGCCGACCTCAAGGTCGAGAGAAAACCCAAGCTGTCGGAAACCGTCGTCGCGGCGATCCGCAGGCAGCTGCAGGCGGGCGAGATTCAGCCTGGCCACAAATTGCCGACCGAGGGCCAGCTGACCGAGACCTTCGGCGTCAGCCGCACCGTCGTCCGCGAGGCGTTGGCCAAGCTTGCCGCCGACGGGCTGGTCGAGCCGCGCCAGGGCGCCGGCGTCTTCGTCACCGAGCACATCTCGACGATGTTCGGCGCGCTGGCCGCCGACATGGGCAGCAAGGATTCGATCGCGCTCAACGTGCTCGAAGTGCGGCTTGCGATCGAGATCGAATCTGCGGGGATTGCCGCCATCCGTCGCAACGCCGCGCAGGAAGCGGCAATCCAGGAAGCTTTCTTCGAGTTCGAGCGGCTGCTGCTTGCCAGCGAGCCGACCGGTCCGGCCGATCTCGCCTTCCACCGCGCGATCGCCAGCGCCACCAACAACCCGTTCTATGTCGAGATGCTCGACGTGCTCGGCCGGCGCGCCATTCCGTGCGACGTGACCTCGCCCTGGTCGACAGAGCTGGTGCAATCCGACAGCTACCAGCGCGGGCTGCAGCGCGAGCATCTGGTGATCCTCAACGCCATTTCATCGGGCGATGCCGAGGCCGCGCGTGAAGCGATGCGGACGCATCTCACCGCCAGCCAGCAGCGCTACCGCGAGCGCCTGCATGCGCGTCAGGCTTTTTACACCGACTCGGTCAAAGCCGCCGCTACCGGCGAATAATTATCTCAAGTCAGGACAACAATGAGCCAGAGCCATATCGACTTCACCTCCCGCTTTGCCATCGATCCGGTCGCCGCCGCGGCGATGGGAACCGACGAGCTGCGCCACAATTTCCACATCGAAGACCTGTTCCAGCCCGGCCGCGTCAGCCTGACCTATACCCATTACGACCGCATGATCGTCGGCGGCGCCGTGCCGACCGGTTCGCCGCTTCAACTGGAGGCGATCAAGCCGACCGGCACCAAGAACTTCCTCGACCGCCGCGAGCTGATCGCAGTCAACATCGGTGGGGCAGGCGTCATCGAGGCCGGCGGCCAGTCCTTTGAATTGCAGGCGCGCGACATGCTCTATCTCGGCATGGGGACAGCCGACGTGTCGTTCGCGTCGGCGGAGAAGAGCGCGCCGGCCAAATTCTACCTGCTCAGCGCGCCGGCGCATCAGGCTCATCCCAGCCGGCTGATCCGCATCGGCGATGCCAAACGCCTCGACCTCGGCAGCAAGGATGCCTGCAACGAACGCTCGATCTTCCAGTTCATCCATGCCGAGGGCGCAAAGACCTGCCAGTTGGTGGTCGGCATGACGCAGCTCGCTCCTGGCTCGGTGTGGAACACCATGCCGTGCCATGTGCATGACCGGCGCATGGAAGCCTATCTCTATTTCGACCTGGCCGAGACGGCGCGCGTCTTCCACTTCATGGGCGAGCCGGACGAGACGCGCCATCTGGTGATGCGCAACGAGGAAGCGGTGCTGTCGCCGGGCTGGTCGATCCATTCGGGCGCCGGCACATCCAACTACGCTTTCATCTGGGCGATGGCCGGGGACAATGTCGACTATACCGACGTTGACCCGGTGGCCTTGGACGAATTGCGGTGAGCGACCTCTCCGCCTTCAGCCTGGCCGGAAAGCGCATCCTCGTCACCGGCGCCAACACCGGCATCGGCCAGGGCATCGCGGTGTCGATCGCACGCGCCGGCGGCGTGGTGATCGGCGTCGGCCGCTCGTCGATGGACGAAACGGCAAGCAGGGTCGCCGCGTTGGGCGAGGAATTCGAGGCGGTGAGCGCCGACCTTGCCGACACGGCTGCCGCCGGCCCGATGCTCGACCGTATCTGGGACGGAAGCGGTCCGCTCGACGGGCTGGTCAACAATGCCGGCATCATCCGGCGCGCCGATGCCGTCGATCTCAGCGAGACCGATTGGGACGACGTCATGGACGTCAACCTGAAGACGGCTTTTTTGCTCTGCCAGTCCTTTGCCAGGCGTGTCCTGGCCGGCGGGCGTCAGGGTAAGATCGTCAACATCGCCTCGGTGCTGAGTTTCCAGGGCGGCATCCGCGTTGCGTCCTACACCGCCTCGAAGCATGGCGTGCTCGGCATTACTCGACTGCTCGCCTGCGAATGGGCGCAAAAGGGCATCAACGTCAACGCCATCGCGCCCGGCTATATCGAGACCAACAACACGCAGGCGCTGCGTGCCGATCCCGATCGCAGCGCCGCCATCCTGGCGCGCATCCCGGCCGGCCGGTGGGGCGAGGCGGGTGATATTGGTGACGCCGCCGTCTTCCTGCTGGCGCCGGCGTCGAACTACATGCATGGCGCGGTGGTGCCGGTGGATGGCGGCTGGCTGGCGCGCTAGCACGGTTCATCGTTTCACGGAAGCGCCGAACTGCGCTACCTCTTTGTTTTGACGCAATTCCGGACGGAAGACCGTTTCACACTTTTCCTGGAATTGCTCTGAGGAGATGACGATGACCGCAAAGATTTTCGCGCATGACGGCGAGGGCGCTTGGACGGCGACGCCGGACGGCAACAGGCGACGCGTTCTCCTGCACACGGACGAATTGATGATGGTCGAGTTCGGCTTCGACAAGGGTGGGGTCGGCGCCTTGCATTCGCACCCACATGTCCAGGCGAGCTACGTCGCCGAGGGTCGCTTCGAGGTGACCATCGACGGCCGGACCGAAATCCTCGCGGCCGGCGGCAGCTTCATCGTGCCGTCCGGTCTGGTTCACGGCGTCAAGGCACTGGAAGCGGGGCGGCTGGTCGACAGCTTTACGCCGCACCGGGCCGATTTTCTCGCCTAGCCGAAGAGATCGAGCAGGGAAGACCCGCGCCCCAAAGGAGGCGCGGGTTGTTGCCTGGGCGCTTGTGGCGCCGCGGTACTCAAGACATGACCGCAGGATGCGGAAGCTGCCGCATGATGGTGAAGATAGTCTTAACGCGCCGGTTCCGAGTGGTGACGATGGCTGATGGCCGCGTTCGGTCGGGTGATGTGCCGTAGCAGGCTGAAAAGCCGCTCGAACGTCTTGCCGTAAGGCGGGCGCAGCAAGGCCCCGGCGCTCAGGCGGGATTGAGCACGCGGTTGCCGGCGGCGAGCGCCGCCGTGACCGGCGCGACGGCGAGCTGGAAAGGATAATTCCAGGGCGCCCGACGACACCGAGCGGCTGCGCGACGAGGCGATTTCTGCCCGGCAGGAACGGCATGGCGGTGGCGACACGACGCTCGCGCATCCAGCCCCTGAGATGGGACAGCGCGTGGCGGATGCCTTGGCTTGTCGGGCCAAGCTTACATCGTGGTGCGTGAGGGAACCAGCGGGGCTGGAGGTGTTCCCAGGGAAGGCCTGCCCTTGCTCAATGCCGTCGATCGGTTGGCCTCCTTCGGCGCCCCCGAAGTCCGACCATCCCTTATACCGGCTTGTTCCTGTTGTGGTGCGATAACAGCTGCGCTAAGCCAAGGCGCCCATGCAGAGAGTCGTTTTGACCGGTTTCCACATCCTCTCCAGTCCACGAAATTCCAGCCCGGTGTCTGCCTGATGCAGGCATCGGCAATGAGCGTCCCAGCCGCGGATCCCAAACGGCGCGTCCTGAAGGACGTGTTCGGCTTCGATGATTTTCGTCCCGGCCAGGCCGATGTCATGGACGCGCTGCTGGCCGGGCGCCATGTGCTGGCTGTCATGCCGACGGGCGCGGGCAAATCGCTTTGCTACCAGGTTCCGGCGTTGGTTCTGGGCGGGCTCACCATTGTCGTCTCGCCGCTGGTCGCGCTGATGCAGGATCAGGTCGCCGCCTTGCGCCTTGCCGGCGTGGCGGCCGACACGATCAATTCCTCGATCGACCGCGATGCCAATATCGCCGCCTGGCGGCGCGTCGCTTCGGGCCAGACGCGCCTGCTCTACCTCGCGCCGGAGCGGCTGATGACCGAGCGGATGCTCGACGCGCTGGCCAGGCTCGATATCAGCCTGATTGCCGTCGACGAGGCGCATTGCATCTCGCAATGGGGCCCGGCGTTCCGGCGCGAGTATGAGGACCTGTCGCGGCTGCGCGGCATTTTCCCCAACGTGCCGATCATCGCGCTGACGGCGACAGCAGACGAGAGCACGCGCACGGATATCGAAGCCCGGCTGTTCGGCGAGCGTGTCGAAACCCTGGTGCTTGGCTTCGACCGGCCGAACATCAAGCTTGCGATCGAGGCCAAGCAGGACAGCAAGCGCCAGTTGCTGCGCTTCGTCGAGCGTCATCCCGGCCGCAGCGGCATCGTCTATTGCCTGTCGCGCAAGAAGACGGAAGAGATGGCGGCCTTCCTCGAAAAGAACGGCGTCACCGCGCTCGCCTATCATGCCGGCATGAGCAAGGAGGCACGTGATGCGAATCAAAACGCCTTCATGACGCTCTCCGGCGTTGTCATGGTGGCGACCATCGCCTTCGGCATGGGCATCGACAAGCCCGATGTCGCCTATGTCTTCCACACCGATATGCCGGGCAGCCTGGAGGCCTACTATCAGGAGATCGGCCGTGCCGGCCGCGATGGGCGGGATGCGGAAGCGCATATGCTGTTCGGCCTTGGCGACATCCGCATGCGGCGGCTTTTCATCGACGATGAGGACGCTGCCGTGGAGCACAAAAGGCGCTCGCATCGCCGGCTCGACACGCTGATCGGCTATTGCGAGACGTCGCAGTGCCGCCGCCAGGTGCTGCTTGGCTATTTCGGTGAAGAGGCTTCGCCCTGCGGCAATTGCGACACCTGCCTCGACCAGGCGCCGCGCGCCGATGGCGGGGCGGAGGCGCGGGTCATCCTGGCGGCCATCGCGCAGAGCGGAGAACGCTTCGGCGCCGGTCATGTCATCGACATTCTGCTCGGTCATGAAACCGAGAAGGTGCTGGCCAGGAACCACCAGAGGCTCGCCAGCTTCGGCAGTGGGCTGGCGCACAAGAAGGATTTCTGGCTGTCGCTGATCCGGCAGCTCGCCGCTGGCGGGTTCCTGGAACCGGATCCGAGCGGACATGGCGGTCTCGCCATCGCCGAAAAAGGCCATGCGCTCGGCCGTGGCGAGATGCCCTTCCACTATCGGGTCGAAGTCCGCACCCGCGCCTTGCGCAAGATGCGAGCGACCGAGGGTATGAACGCCGAAGGCGTGGACGCATCTCTGCTGGCCGCGCTCAAATCCTTGCGCCTGCGGCTTGCCAAGGAGCGCCAAGTGCCGGCCTATGTGGTGTTCTCCGATCGCACGCTGATCGACATGGCCGAACGCTGCCCTCGCGACCTCGACGCCTTCGCCGAAGTGAATGGTGTGGGGGCGGCGAAGCTCAAGGAGTTCGGCGAGGTTTTTCTGAGCGCGATCGAGGGGCATCGGGCGGATGGCGTGGGCTGACGTCAGGCCCTCCCCCTGCAGAGAATACCTAAACCCCTTCTGGCTACGACTTCCGGTCCGATCTTGAGGAACTCAGATCGGCGCCGGATTGACGCCCGCAGCCCTTAGCTGAGCCCCCAGTTTGGTCCGGGTAGCACAGGCGGACTTGTTGCCGGCAATGCACTGATTATTGGCTGACGACCAATCCAGAAGGGCGGTATTTATCCAGCTGCCAGGTGCGCGCTGCTGGCCAAAGCCACCGGCCGGAGTGGCCGGATTGGCAACTGCGGCCGACGCCTTTCCTTGAGGTGCCCGTTTCCAGCCGCTGATGATCAGACAGTTCTTCATGTATTGATCTTCGGCTATCGCATTGCCGAGTGCGTTGCCAAGGCCAGCGCCGGCAACAAAGGCCGGCGATCCGATGGCAAGATAACCTTGGTCCACCGACCCTTTCCGCATCTCACACTGAGCATGCGCAACCTCGAAACTGGGTCCATATCCGATTTGCATGTAGTCGGCTTGATTGCTTGTTTGGCAGCCACCGAGCAGCACAATGGCAGTGAGTGCCATCAATGTTCTTCTTTTCATCCCCAAGCCCTCCCAAGGCCAGGGATCAGCATCTCCTAAAGCGAATATTTCCGCAAGAGACGGCAGTTATTTCAGCAAATTCTCGTCGGCGCGGATCGCAAAGTATATCCGGGTCACCGCGAGAGGTATACCCGGTTATTACTCTTCTGCATCGGAGGGGCGGAGATGTGCGACCACGAACTCGCGGATGGCCCCGGCCGTGGCTGGACGCCTTCGGTGCCGAGCAGCAGGATGTCGGACAGGCATGCTTCGACCGCATTGCGGATGCTGCGAGCGTGGTCCGATCCCCGACGCATTCGACCTTGAGGTCGACGGTCGTATCGTCCTCCACGATTCCCGCTCGCGAAGTCGCGCAGATGGATAGGATCGACAGCCATGTTCCGGTGAATGATCCATCCAGTGCCCTGTCGGCAGCGATCAGGTGCGTGGGCGCTCGTTGATCCGGCAGTCCATGCGCTCGCGGCGCTGTAGATTCGTGAACACTATCAGCAGGCGATGCCGATGCTGATCAGCGTGATCGGCGCCAGGCCGGTAAGCGTGACGAGCAGGCTCTGCCAGGAGTTGAAATCAAACGCTATTTCCCGAGTTCGTGTGTCCGTCTCGTCCTGGCGATGTGGCGGAACAGCAAAGGTTTTTGACAAAGTTTGCCAAAATACCCCATAATGGCAATCAATGGAGGCCGATATGGCGACTATGAACGTATCCTTGCCCGACCCCATGAAAGACTGGGTCGAGGCGCAAACTAGAACAGGTCGCTATGCAAATGCCAGCGACTATGTGCGTGATCTGATCCGCCGGGATCAGGAGCGCAATGACAAGATTGCGGCCATGCAGCGCTATGTCGATGACGGGCTGAAAAGTGGCATCGGGGGTCGTTCCAAAGACGCACTTTTTGCAGCCGCGTTGACGCGGGCCGATGCGACGCGCGGCAACGGGTAATGGGGTTCCGCCTTTCCCTGGCGGCGGAAGAAGACGTTGTCGCTATTGCCGAGCAGGGAGTGCGTCTGTTCGGCGCGGTGCAGGCTAGACAGTATCATGAGGGGTTGTTTGCGGTCTTTGAGTTGATCGCCGCCAATCCGCGCATGGCGCGGGAGCGCCGGGAGATCTCGCCGCCAATGCGCATCCACCCGTGCAAGGCCCATCTTGTCGTGTACCGGATCGAAGCGGACGGCGACATCCTCATTGTCCGAATCCGCCACGGACATGAGGATTGGGCGGGCGACCCTTTCTAGATTGGATTAGGGCCAAAAACTGCCGTATCCTTCCAGATACTCGGTGATTTTCGGCAGCGGAATGGACCGAAGCAGAGTGGCGGAGAGGGAGGGATTCGAACCCCCGATGGGCTTGCACCCATGCCGCATTTCGAGTGCGGTGCATTCGACCACTCTGCCACCTCTCCGCGGTCATGGTCGGCCGTTGCCGGCGCGGCGCACTAGATAACGGCTGAACGGGCAGGTTACAAGGCCAAATCCGTCAGTTATTTGGCTTGCCGGACAAGCGGCGGATTCGCGGCGGGTCCGGTGCAGGGAGACCGAGGCAGGTTGCCGACCAGTCACGCATCCTTGCTTCCACGACGGCAGCGCGGCGCGGTGCTGTCGACACGGCCAGTGCCTGCCGCCAATAACCCGGCGCGGCTGTCTGCCTTGACTCACACTCAACCTTCGGTTAGGGACAGCGCGCAATCGGCGTGGAGGGTTCTTCCGCGCCGCTTGTTTTTTGAACCCGCAGACTGACAAAAAGACGGCTGAACCGCCAGAGGCGGTTCATCAAGGCCGACCGAACAGCGAAAGGCAAAAAATGTTCGCAGTCATTAAAACGGGTGGCAAGCAGTATCGCGTTGCCGCCAACGATCTCCTGAAGATCGAAAAAGTCGAAGCCAATGTCGGCGATATGGTCGAGATCGGCCACGTTCTCGCGCATGGCGAAGGCGAAAATGTCACGTTCGGCGCGCCGTTCGTCGATGGCGCGGTGGTCACCGCCGAAGTCGTCGAGCAGGGCAAGAACCGCACGGTCATCGCCTTCAAGAAGCGCCGCCGGCAGAATTCGCGCCGCAAGATCGGCCATCGTCAGCTTCTGACCACCGTGCGGATCTCCGAGATCCTGCTGGGTGGTGCCAAGCCGACGAAGACGGCAGCGGTCAAGGCGCCGAAGAAGGAAGCCAAGGCAGAGGCAGCCACGGAAGCGAAGGCGGAAGCCGCGCCGAAGAAGGAGCCCAAGGCCAAGGCAGCCGAGACAAAGGCAGCCGAGACCGCGTCAGCGCCGTTGTTCAAGGCGCCGAAGGGCGAGCCGGACGATCTGACCGTGATCAAGGGAATCGGCCCGGTCGCAGCCAAGGATCTGAACGAGCAGGGCATCATCACCTTCGCTCAGCTCGCCAAGCTGACCGACAAGGATGTCGCCAAGATCGACGAGCACATGCCCTTCAGCGCCGACCAGATCAAGGACTGGCGCGAGCAGGCCAAGGAATTGGCGGCGAAGTAATTTTTCTGGCGTTTAGGTCGCCGGATCGGACTTGAAACGGAACGCGAACGCGTTCATAACGCCTTTTAGGCGCCTTGCGGCGCAACGGAGTTAGTTAGATGGCACACAAGAAAGCTGGCGGCTCGTCGCGCAACGGTCGCGACTCGCATTCCAAGCGTCTGGGCGTGAAGAAGTTCGGCGGCGAAGCCGTCATCCCGGGCAACATCATCATTCGTCAACGCGGCACCACGTGGCATCCCGGCGTCAATGTCGGCATGGGCACGGACCACACGCTTTTTGCGCTCGAGACCGGCGCCGTGACGTTCAACAAAAAAGCCAACGGCCGAACCTACGTATCGGTCAACCCGATTACCAAAGCCGCGGAGTAGCCGGTTCCGCACTAGAACACCGGCGCCCATCTCGGGACCGGTGTCTGGCAAAACCAGGAAATGGATCAGGGGAGATGGGTTTCCATCTCCCCTTTTTCTTGTGCCTGGAGGACTTCAAATGGTTGCCGAAGCGGAAGACTCAGAAGACGAAAGTTACGCGATAGACTGCCCGGTGCTGGTCACCGAGCGACTGGTGATGCGGGCGCCGCACGAAGGCGATATCGCGCAACTGGTCGAGCTTGCCGACAACCGTCATGTCGCCGAAATGCTGGCCCGCATGCCGCACCCCTATGGCGAGGCCGAGGCGCGCGCCTTCCTCGCCATGACCAAGTCGCGCCGGGCGGGCATCGCCTACGCCCTGACGCTGGCCGGCACCGACACTTTCGTCGGTTGCGCGGGTCTCAACACCACCGATCGCGGACTGGAGCTTGGCTACTGGATCGGCGAGCCCTATTGGAAGAAGGGCTATGCGACCGAAGCAGCGCATGCGCTGGTCGATCTCGCCTTCCAGAGGACGTCGATCCAGGTGCTGCATGCCTCGACGCGGGTCATCAATCCAGCCTCGCGCCGCGTCATCCACAAGTGCGGGTTCCAGTATGCCGGCCAAGGCATGCTGAACTCGATCGTCGCCGGCCAGGTGCCGGTCGAGCGCTACCGACTCGACCGCAAGACCTGGACGAGTCTCCGGAACTGGGTGCACTTTTAGATATGTTGATATTCAGGTGAGGCCGGCCTGCAAACGTTGGTTTTCTGCGCTTCCGGTGCTCGCGTACTTAAGTACGCTCCGCTCCGGTTCTCGAAAACCAGCGTTTTCGGCTCGGCCTGACCTGAATCTCAACACATCTCGGCGCGTCGCGTTGAAACCAAGGGTTCGGACATGGAATCAGCCTAGTTCGACCCACACCGGCAGGTGGTCCGAACCGACGGCCTTTCGGTCGACCCACAGGCGCTTCAGGGATTTGGCAAGCGAAGCGCTGGTGAAGATGTAGTCGATGCGTTTGTGGCGGTTGGGATTGGCGGGTTGTTTGGGGTCGACCCAGCTGACGAGATCGTCGCCGGTGGCGTTCAGGCGCAAGGCGGCATCGACGGCGAAATCGGCGGTCAGCGGCATGCCGAATTCGTGGTCCGGCCGGCCGGCGAGTTCGACATATTCCGGTGAGCCGGCCAGCATGTTGAAATCGCCCATGCCGACAAAGGCTTCGGGATGCGGCAATTCCGGCAGGCCGATCTCGGCGACGCCGGACAGCGCGCCGCCTTCGAGCGCATAGTTCAACAGGCGCCGGCGCAGGAACTGGATTTGACTGGCGCGTTCGACAGGACTGCGGTGATCGAGATGGATGGAATAGAAGCGGATGAAACCCAGCGGTGTCTCGATCAGCGCTTCCAGCGCGCCACGCTGGAAGTTCATCATCTCGAAACTGCGGCTGCGCGGCAAAAGCAGGTTGCGCGACAGATGAATAGGCGTCTTCGACAGCATCATATTGCCGAGCTGGAAGGTTTTCGTGATGGCGCGGCCGTTCTCGAGGTGGGAGCCGATGTTGGCTTCGAAATTGCTGCCATAGACGGCGAAGTAATCGGGCAATGCCTCGCCGATCTCGGCGACCATGTCGCGGCCGCCGTTCCTGGGGTTGTTGCGGGTAACCTCCTGCAGTGCGATCACATCGGCGCCGCGCACGGCGTCAGCGACGCGCCCGACATCGTACTGCCCGTCGAGACCGATACCGTACTGGATGTTGTAAGTTACAAGCTTCATCCAACATCTCTCCGGCCGATCCATGCGGCCATTGTCACAAAACGGCCTCGCCCTTCGCCGCGCCTTGGTTTAGAGCAAGGCCCAAGGTTTAGAGCAATGCCGCAAAGCCACTAGTAGAAACTGCGAAATCCCATGAAATTTCTCGATCAAGCCAAAGTCTACATCCGCTCCGGTGACGGCGGCGCCGGTTCGGTGTCGTTCCGGCGCGAAAAATTCATCGAATTCGGAGGGCCGGACGGCGGCGACGGCGGTCGTGGCGGCGATGTCTGGGTGGAGGCCGTCGACGGGCTGAATACGCTGATCGACTATCGCTACCAGCAGCATTTCAAGGCCAAGACCGGAGTCCATGGCATGGGCCGCAACATGACCGGCGCCAAGGGCGCCGATGTCACGCTGAAAGTGCCGGCGGGAACGCAGGTGTTCGAAGAGGACAACGAGACGCTGATCTGCGACCTGACCGTGGTCGGCCAGCGCTTTCTCTTGGCCAAGGGCGGCAATGGCGGCTTCGGCAACCAGCATTTCAAGACCTCGACCAATCAGGCGCCGCGCCGCGCCAATCCCGGCCTGCCGGGCGAAGAGCTCAACATCTGGCTGCGGCTGAAGCTGATCGCCGATGCCGGGCTGGTCGGGCTGCCGAATGCCGGCAAGTCGACATTCCTGGCCGCGGTCACCGCCGCCAAGCCGAAGATCGCCGATTATCCGTTCACGACGCTGCATCCCGGCCTCGGCGTTGCCCGCATCGACGCGCGCGAATTCGTCATCGCCGACATTCCGGGTCTCATCGAAGGCGCGCATGAGGGCGTCGGCATCGGCGACCGCTTCCTTGGCCATGTCGAGCGCACGCGCGTGCTGCTGCATCTGGTTTCGGCGCAGGAGGAAAATCCGGGCAAGGCCTACAAGACCGTGCGCGCCGAGCTCGAGGCCTATGGCAACGGCCTGACCGACAAGGTCGAGATCGTGGCGCTTTCCCAGGTCGACACGCTCGACGCCGAGGCTCGCAAGAAGAAGGTCGCCTCGCTGAAGCGTGCCGCCGGCCGCGCGCCGATGCTGTTGTCGGCGGTCACCGGCGAGGGTGTCGAGGCGGTGCTGCGGGCGCTGATGTCGGTGGTGGCCGAGGCACGCGCGCGGATCGCTGCACCGGTCGAGACGCGCTGGGACAGATAGGACTATGCAGTCGCTGAAAAAATATCGGCGCATCACCGTCAAGATCGGCTCGGCGCTGCTCGTCGACCGCGCGACGGGCCTGAAGCGCGACTGGCTGGATTCGCTCGCCGACGACATTGCCGTGCTTGCCCAGGGCGGTGCTGAAATCCTCGTCGTGTCGTCCGGCGCCATCGCGCTCGGCCGCACCATCCTTGGCCTCGGCAAGCGCGCCTTGAAGCTCGAGGAGAGCCAAGCCGCGGCAGCCGTCGGGCAGATCGCACTGGCCGGCGCCTGGTCGGATGCGCTCGGCAAGGGCAGCCTGAAATCGGGCCAGATCCTGCTGACACTCGGCGACACCGAGGAGCGCCGCCGTTACCTCAACGCGCGGGCCACGATCTCGACGCTCCTGAAGATGAAGGCGGTGCCGGTCATCAACGAGAACGACACGGTTGCCACCTCCGAAATCCGCTACGGCGACAATGACCGGCTGGCGGCTCGCGTCGCCACCATGATGGGCGCCGACCTTTTGGTGCTGCTTTCCGACATAGACGGGCTCTACACGGCGCCTCCGGCGCGGGACCCCAATGCAAAGTTCATTCCGGTGGTCGACCGGATCACATCGGACATCGAGGCGATGGCGGGAGCCGCCGCTTCCGAGCTGTCGCGCGGCGGCATGCGCACGAAACTCGATGCCGGCAAGATCGCGACCGCCGCCGGCACGGCGATGATCATCACGTCCGGCACGCGGCTGTCGCCGCTGATGGCGATCGAACGCGGCGAGCGCGCCACCTTCTTCCGGCCGAGCAGCAACCCGGTCAAGGGCTACAAGACCTGGATCGCCGGCCAGCTCGAACCGGCTGGCCGGCTGACGGTCGATGCCGGCGCCATTGGTGCGCTTCTGTCGGGCAAGTCGTTGCTGCCGGCCGGCGTCAAGCTGGTCAGTGGCAATTTCTCGCGCGGCGACACGGTGGCGATCCTGTCGCCCGAGGGCCGCGAGATCGCCCGTGGGCTGGTTGCCTATGATGCCGCCGATGCCGTAAGGATCGCTGGTCTGAAGACGGCCGAGATCGAAACCGTGCTCGGCTACGAGGCGCGTTCGGCGATGATCCACCGCGACGACCTTGTGGTGAGCCATTCCAGTGACCAAGTAGGAGCCGGTAACCAAGTGCTGGCCGGTGGCGATGTAAGCGGAGGATGAGCATGCTGAAATTGCATGAAAAATCCGGGGACGACACCGTCGCGCTGATGGCCGATATCGGCCGCCGCGCCCGCGCCGCCGCCCGACCGCTGGCCATTGCCACGACCGCCGCCAAGAACGCCGCACTCCTCGCCATGGCCGAGGCGATCGTCGCGCGTGGGCAGGACATCCTCGACGCCAACGCCATCGATGTCTCGAATGGTCAGGAATCCGGGCTTTCCGTCTCCTTCATGGACCGACTGAAGCTCGATCCGGCGCGCATTCTGGCCATGGCCGAAGGCATCAGGGAGATCGCCGCGCTGCGCGATCCGGTCGGCGACGTGATCGCGCAATGGGACAGGCCGAACGGCCTGCATATCGAGCGCGTGCGCACGCCGCTCGGCGTCGTCGGCGTCATCTACGAGAGCCGGCCGAACGTTACGGCGGATGCCGGCGCGCTCTGCCTCAAGGCCGGCAATCCGGTGATCCTGCGCGGCGGCTCGGATTCGCTCAATTCGTCGGCCGCCATCCATGCCTGCCTGGTCGACGGGCTGAAGGAAGCCGGCCTGCCGGAAGACGCCATCCAGCTGGTGCCGACCACCGACCGCGCCGCCGTCGGCGAGATGCTGAAAGGACTGGACGGTACGCTCGACGTCATCATCCCGCGCGGTGGCAAAAGCCTCGTCGGGCGGGTGCAGACCGAGGCACGGGTGCCGGTCTTCGCGCATCTCGAAGGCATCTGCCATCTCTACATCGACCGCTCAGCCGAGCTCGACATGGCGGTGCGGATCGCCGTCAACGCCAAGATGCGGCGTACCGGCGTCTGCGGTGCCGCCGAGACGCTGCTGATCGACCGTGCGGTTGCCTCCACACATCTGGTGCCGATCCTCGACGCACTTCGCACCGCGGGTTGCGAAATCCATGCCGACGCCGAAGTGCTGAAAGTATTTTTCGACGCCAAGCCGGCCACCGATCTCGACTGGGTGGCCGAATATCTCGATGCCATCATCGCGGTGAAGCTGGTCGACGGTATCGCTGGCGCAATCGAGCACATCGAAACCTTTTCCTCGCATCACACCGAGGCGATCGTCGCCGAGGACGCGCAAGCGGTCGAGCGGTTCTTCAACGAGATCGATTCGGCGATCCTGCTGCACAACGCCTCGACCCAGTTCGCCGATGGCGGCGAGTTCGGCATGGGCGCAGAGATCGGCATCGCCACCGGCAAGATGCATGCGCGCGGACCGGTCGGCGTCGAGCAGCTGACTTCGTTCAAATACCGCGTGCGCGGGTCCGGACAGGTGAGGCCTTGACGTCTTTTGCCCGAAGGGCCTGAAGCTTGCGCCCAGCCACCCCCCTCTGTCCTGACGGACATCTCCCCCGCAAGGGGGGAGATTGGCTGACATTTCTGATTTCGCCAGTCTTCAACGCTGCAAGATTTACGCCTACGCCGAAACTGCTGATCTCCCCCCTTGTGGGGGAGATGCCCGGTAGGGCAGAGGGGGGTGCCTAGCGCGATGCTATCCCCTTCCCCACCCGCAATCCCCTCCCACTATCTCAAGATGCCGCATGCCGAGAAGGGGCTGGCCGTCGGCCTGTTCGGCGGTTCATTCAATCCGCCGCATGCCGGCCATGCGCTGGTCGCCGAGATTGCGCTGCGACGCCTGGCGCTCGACCAGCTCTGGTGGATGGTGACGCCCGGCAACCCGCTGAAGAGCACAGGCGAGCTGGCGCCGCTCAGCGAACGGCTGCAACTGTCCGAGCAGATCGCCAAGAACCCGAAGATCAAGGTCACCGCCGTCGAGGGGGCCCATCATGTCCGCTACACCGCCGACACGCTGGCGCTGGTCAAGGCGCGCAATCCCGGCGTCGACTTCGTCTGGATCATGGGTGCGGACAGTTTGCGCGATTTCCATCGCTGGCAGCGCTGGCGCGAGATCGTCATGACCTTCCCGATCGCGGTGATCGACCGGCCGGGAGCGACGCTGTCGTTCCTGTCATCGGTTGTCGCCAAGACCTTCGACTATGCCCGCGTCGACGAAGGCGATGCGCCACGGCTTGCCCGCATGAAGGCGCCGGCCTGGACGTTCATCCACGGCCCGCGTTCGTCGCTGTCGTCGAGCGCGATCCGCAAACTGGCACAGGGGTGAGCCCGCTCGCCCGGCCATGTCGCTTTTATCGCTCCCTTTGCCCGTTTCGTGGGCAATCATGAGCAGGCATGTCGATTCCCAGGAAAAACCGCAGCGAAGTCGGGCAAGGCACGGAGCCCACGCCGCTGATCGCGATTGCCAGCGTCATCGCGTCGATGGCGCTGATAGCCGTGGGCAATGGGCTGATGTTTGCCTATATCCCGGTCCGGCTCGGCGCCGAGGGCTTCGATCCGACCTGGGCCGGGCTGATCATCACCGGACTTTCGGCCGGCGGCCTCGCCGGCTGCATCCTGACGGGACCGCTGGTCAGAAGGGTTGGCCATGCCCGCGCCTTCATGGTGCTGTCGGCGCTGATCGCGCTGGCCAACGCCGCTGTCGGCGCCGGCCCGCATCCGCTGCTGTGGATCGCCGCCCGCGCGCTCTACGGCTTTGCCATATGCGGTCTGTTCATCGTCGCGCAGAGCTGGCTGAACGATGCCATTGCCAATGCCATCCGCGGCAGGGTGATGGCTTTCTTCTACGTTGCCTATGTCGCCGGGCTCGGCGTCGGCTACGCGACGCTGGCGCTGATCGATATCAGGACCGCGGATGCGCCGCTGATCGGTATCGCCTTCACCGCTTTGTCGATCCTCCCCGTCGGGATGACCAGGCTGGCCCAGCCGCCGGCACCGCGGGCGGCCTCGGTGGCGCTCGGACGGGCCTGGCGGATTTCGCCGGTCGGCGTCGCCGGCATGCTGGCGGTCGGCGGCCTGTCGATGTCGATCGCGGGCTTCGCGCCGATCCACGCCACGGCCAAGGGCTACAGCCAAGCCGATGTGGCGCTGCTGCTTTCGGCGATGCCGGTCGGCACGCTGATCCTGCAGATCCCGCTTGGCTGGATTTCCGACCGCACCGACCGCCGCTATGTGCTGGTCGCCGCATCCGCACTCGCCATGGTCGCCGGCCTGTTCGCGCTTGGGTTCGACGGCGGCGCGCTGGCGGCGCTGGTGGTGATTTACATCATCTGGGATGGCGCCTCGGAATCGATCTATTCGCTTTCCAGCGCGCATGCCTCCGACCGTGCCGGCAAGGAGGATATGGTGGCGATGTCCAGTACGCTGTTGTTTGCCTGGTCGCTTTCGGGCTTCATCGTGCCGGGCATCGTAACGGCGCTTTCGGCCGTCTTCGGGACGCGGACCTTCATCTATGTAGCGATCCTCATCGCGGCAGCCTTCTGCCTGTTCGTGCTTCTGCGTGTGTTCACGACGCGTCCGGTTCCCGCCGGTGAAACCGGCAGTTTCGCACCGATGACCGCGCAGGCGCCTTTGCCGGTCGAACTTGCGTTCGCGCCGGACGAGCAAGACCGGCGCAACGGCTAACCGATCATTGCCGGCGGGCCTCCGGCGCTGGCGCTTCCGGTGGCGGCAGCGGAATCGATATGCCTTCCGAGTCGAATTGCTGCTTGGCACGTTTGGTGAGGTCGGTCTGGGTGGCGAAGAAGTCCGCCGAAGATGTCCAGTAGCGCAAGGCGATCGACACGGTGCTGTCGCCCAATGTCGCGACGAAAGCGATCGGCGCCGGCTCACGTTTCACCCGCCGGTCGGCGGCGGCAATGGCGAGCAAGGTCTTCTGGGCGCGGTCGATGTCGTTCCAGGAGCCGATGGAGAGTGTGATGTCGCTGCGGCGCACACCGTTGCGGGTGAAGTTGCGCACCGGCTGATTCCACAGCGTCGAATTGGGCGCCAGGATATAGACGCCTTCGGCGGTCCTGAGCTTGGTCGCGAACAGGCCGATCTCCTCGATCGTGCCGGCAATCGAGCCGACCTCGACGGATTCGCCGATGCGGAACGGCCGCAGCGCCAGAAGCATGATGCCGGCGGCGATGTTCTGCAGCGTGCCTTGCAACGCCAGGCCGATGGCCAGGCCTATGGCGCCGATGGCGGCGATGATCGACGCCGTCTGCACGCCGAATTGGCCAAGCACCATGATGGTGACGAGGATCAGGATGGCATAGCGGACGATCTTGGAGAAGAAATGCCGCAGCGTTTGGTCGAAGCCATGGATATGGCCGAGTCCGGCGAAGATCGAACGTTCGGCAAGCCCAGCGATGATGTAGCCGACAACCAAAAGGATGACGGCGCCGATGGCCGAGAAAGAGTATGAAATGATCAGCGTGCTCAGTTGCGCGAGGCCGGCCTGGACGGTGGCAAGGGTGTTTTGTGGGTCGATCGGCATGGTGAAAATCCGGTTGGTCGGTGAGCCGATAACCCATGCGGGGAGCGAGGGTTCCGATCTTTTCCGGCGTGCGGGGGAACCACAGGAACGAGAATACGTTCGTGCCAGGCAGGTCCCGTCTTGAAACTGTAAGGGAACTCTGCCTATCTAAGTGGCGTCACCTGCTTTCAAGGGTGATTTGGTTGTTCTTGCTGCGAAAGGAAATACACTGAGAACAGCACTGCGGAAGAAGGCCGATATCATGCCTTCGCCGGCCAGGATCAGCGTAGACGACGCCGTGTCCCGCGCCATCAAGACAGTCCTTGCCAGTCTGGAAGACTCCAAGGCCGAAAACATTGTCTCCATCGACATCCAGGGAAAATCGAGCCTCGGCGACTACATGGTCGTCGCTTCGGGTCGATCGCACCGTCATGTCTCGGCTGTCGCCGATCACCTTCTCAAAGCGCTCAAGGATGCCGGGCTCGGCATGGCGCGCGTCGAGGGGTTGGCAGGTGCCGACTGGGTCCTGATCGATTCGGGCGACATCATCGTCCATGTCTTCCGCCCCGAGGTCCGCGAATTCTACAATCTTGAAAAGATGTGGCAGGCGCCGGATCTCGAGGAAGAGACCCTCCACTAAGCCGCCTTTGTTTTGATGCATGTCATCGCGTGCATCGGCGGCTTATAGGGGCAAGGATGAAGATATCAGTTCATGCCGTGGGCCGGATGAAAGCCGGCCCCGAGAAGCTGCTCGCCGACCGCTATTTCGAGCGCTTCGCCAAGAGCGGCCCGGCGGTGGGGCTTGAATTCGCCGGCATTGCCGAGATCGCCGAAGGTCGTGGTCAGACCGCCAACGAGCGGCGGCGCGAGGAAGGTCAGAAGCTGCAGGCGCAGTTGCAACCCGGCACAGCGCTGATCCTGCTCGACGAACGCGGCAAGAGTTTTTCCTCGGAAGATTTCGCCGGGCGCCTCGGCCTGTTGCGTGACGGTGGCCGCAAGGCGCTGATCATCGCCATCGGCGGCGCCGACGGCCACGACCAGTCGCTGCGCGATCAGGCCGACCTGGTGATGTCGTTCGGATTGCTGACCTGGCCGCACCAACTGGTGCGCGTGATGCTGGGAGAGCAGCTTTATCGGGTGGCCACCATCCTTTCGGGACATCCCTATCATCGCTCATAAACTGGTGAATTGGCGCGACCCGCCCGGATTTCCGCCCCAATGCCGCGCAAGATTGGACCTTTGGTCTTGCATTCGTTTTTCCCAAACCTACCACTTTTGGGCGACATGCATTCGGAAACGGGCCTCTCAAACATGGTTGATGGTTCGTTAACGAAGCCGCGGATAGAGTCGACACCGAATGTCTGAAGGTTGGAAATCGAGAACGGGCTCATGGCGCGCGCGCTGCGGCATCGCGGCGGCGGTGCTTGTCCTGTCGCTGCATGCGGGGCGGGCCGAGAACACGCTCGACATGGCTCCCGATCCGGACCAGAGCAGGGCGGAATACGAGCAGGTCTCGAAGGAGATCACGCTGTCGTCGGAACGGTTGGCCAAGCTCTCCGCCGACATCGCGACCATCAAGAAGGATCACGCTTCGATCACCGCAGCCCTGATCCAGTCGGCGATGACCGAGCAGAAGCTCGGCCAGGACATAGAGGACATCGGCGCAAGGCTCGAAGGGCTGAAGGGCCAGGAACAGAAGATCCGCGTCTCGCTTGCGTCTCGACGTGACGTGCTGGCCGAAGTGCTGGGCGCGCTGCAGCGCATGGGGCTGAACCCGCCGCCGGCGATCCTGGTCAAGCCAGAGGACGCGCTGTCGTCGGTGCGCAGCGCCATCCTGCTCGGCGCCGTCGTGCCGGAACTGCGTCAGCAGACCGAGGGCCTGTTGGCCGATCTCAAGGAGCAGTCGCGGGTCACGGCCTCGATCGAGGCCGAACGAGCGCGGCTGACGGCGGCGGTCGGCGATCAGACGACGGAAAAAAGGCGTCTGAGCATGTTGCTGGAGGCCAAGCAGAAGCTCGAAGCCGACACGCAATCCCAAATGGCCGCTGAAAAGCAGCGATCCGAGGCGCTGGCGGCCAAGGCCGGCAGCTTGAAGGAATTGATCGCATCGCTCGAAGCGCAGGCCGACAAGACCCGCAAGGCAGCCGATGCGGCCAAAGCCGCCGAGCAGAAGACGGCGGACGGCGACAAGCCATCAACGCCGGCGGAACTGGCGTCGCTGCCGGTGCCGGAAGGCAATCGGCTTGCCGCCGCGGCACCTTTTTCAGCGTTGCAGGGACAGATCGCGCTGCCGGTGACCGGCCGCATCAAACGGCGATTCGGCGCCGATGATGGTAACGGCGCGATGATGCTTGGCGACATGGTTGCGACACAATCAGGAGCCATCGTTACCGCGCCGGCGGATGGGAATGTGCTTTATGCGGGGCCGTTTCGCTCTTATGGTCAACTCTTGATCCTTAACGCAGGCGACGGCTATCATGTCGTTTTGGCGGGGATGAGCAGAATCAGCGTCGCGACCGGTCAATCAGTGCTCGCAGGAGAGCCGATCGGCGCGATGGGAGAGGCCAGGGTGGCGAGCACCTCGGTTTCGAAGAATGGAAATGCCACGCCGGAGCTCTATGTCGAGTTCCGCAAGGATGGAAAACCCGTCGATCCGGCCCCATGGTGGGCGGACCGTTTTTCTGGAAGGACGTGAATAATGCGGAAACTGTCGCTTCTGTTTGCCGGTGCGCTGATGGGCGCGTCCGCCATGAGCCTTGTTTATGGTACGCCCGGCTCGGCGGCGAACGCCGCAGGGTCGGAGACCTACAAGCAATTGGCGATCTTCGGCGATATCTTCGAGCGGGTGCGGGCACAGTATGTGACGCCGCCCGACGACAAGTCGCTGGTCGAGAACGCCATCAACGGCATGCTCGCCTCGCTTGACCCGCACTCCTCCTACATGAACGCCGAGCAGGCGCAGGATATGCGCGTCCAGACGAAGGGCGAGTTCGGCGGCCTCGGCATCGAGGTCACCATGGAGAACGATCTGGTCAAGGTGATCACGCCGATCGACGACACACCGGCCGCCAAGGCAGGCGTGCTGGCCGGCGACTATATCGCCAAGATCGATGGCGAAGAGGTTCGCGGCCTCACCCTCAACGACGCGGTCGACAAGATGCGCGGCCTGGTCAACACACCGATCAAGCTTACCATCCTGCGCCAGGGCGCCGACAAGCCGATCGAACTGACGGTCGTGCGCGACATCATCAAGGTCAAGGCGGTCAAGTTCCGGGTCGAGAACGACATCGGCTACATGAAGATCACCTCCTTCACCGAAAAGACCTATGACGACCTCGAGAACGCCATCGATACCATCAAGAAGCAGGTGCCGGACGACAAGCTCAAGGGCTATGTGCTCGATCTGCGCCTCAATCCTGGTGGCCTGCTCGACCAGGCGGTGAGCGTGTCCGATGCGTTCCTCAACCGTGGCGAGATCGTCTCGACGCGCGGCCGCGATCCCAAGGACGTCACTCGCTTCGACGCCAAGCCCAAGCAGGTCGACGACATCAACGGCAAGCCGATGATCGTTCTGGTCAATGGCGGTTCGGCCAGCGCGTCGGAAATCGTCGCCGGCGCGCTGCAGGATCTGCGCCGTGTCACGGTGGTCGGCACGCAGTCCTTCGGCAAGGGTTCGGTGCAGACCATCATTCCGCTCGGCGAGAATGGCGCGCTCAGGCTGACGACGGCGCTCTATTACACGCCGTCCGGCAAGTCGATCCAGGGCAAGGGCATCACGCCCGACATCAAGGTCGACCAGCCGCTGCCGCCGGAACTGCAGGGCAGGGACCTGACGCGCGGCGAATCCGACCTCAAGGGCCATATCAAGGGCGCCGACGAGAGCACGACCGGTTCGGGCTCGGCGGCCTATGTGCCGCCGGATCCGAAGGACGATCTGCAGCTCATCTATGCCGA
This sequence comes from Mesorhizobium sp. M1409, assembly GCF_040317535.1. Taxonomy (NCBI): domain Bacteria; kingdom Pseudomonadati; phylum Pseudomonadota; class Alphaproteobacteria; order Hyphomicrobiales; family Phyllobacteriaceae; genus Mesorhizobium; species Mesorhizobium sp. M1409. Next base: position 155,686 of record NZ_JAMYKV010000004.1, on the reverse strand, counting down.
GCAGCTGCTGCGCGGCCAGAAGACCGATCCGTCCTTCCCGCCCAATCCGCAGAAGGCCGTTCTCAACCAGTAGCGGTGGGGCCGGACAAGTAGGTCTGGCCGCCCGATGGAAGCAATGCGATGCTGCCGGGACCGAAAGGTTCCGGCAGTTTGATTCGGGGGCAAGGCAAAGCCCCAAACACGGCGCCAGGGGTGCGCCAGGATTGATGAATTCGCGCATGTCCTTTCGAAGCGGTTTCGTCTTCGAAGCTGATGCGCCCCGGGGATTAGGCTTGGCTGATATAGGCAAGGACATCGAACGCCCGCTCGGACAGGCTGTCAGGTCGCCGCGCGCTGCCGGCAGCAAGGTCAGCGGCGGTGCGATCATGGCGACCGTGGCCGTGTTGGCGGTGGTCGGCGTCTCCGGCGCGATCGCGCTCCGGGAAAAGCCGTTCCGAAAGCCGCGAGAGGTTGCCGTTTCGACGCCGAAAGTAACAGCGGCGGCCGAACCCGCTGCCGCATTGGCCCCAGTGACGGCACCGAAGACGGAGACGCCGACAAAGACAGGCGGGCCGCGGATCATCCACGTGCAGACGGAAGAGGGCGATGGCCCGCCCAAGGCGGCGATCGTCATTCGCGACCCGTCGACCATCGGCCAGAACCTGAAGATCGCGCATATTCCCGACAGGGCGCTGATCGAAGCCAGCGATACCGGACCCTTGCCTGTGCGCGCCGCCGATGGAAGGCGGCCGTTCGACGTCTATGCGCGGCCCTGGTCGGGCGGGCGCGGCGCGCGGGTGGCGATCGTCATCGGCGGGCTTTCCGTTTCGCAGACAGGCACCCAGGCGGCCATCGCCAAGCTGCCGGCGGAAGTGACACTGGCCTTCGCGCCGCAAGGCAACAGCATCGGCCGCTGGATGCAGGCCGCCCGGCAAAGCGGCCACGAGATCGTCATGCAGGTGCCGCTCGAACCGTTCGACTATCCGAACATCAATCCCGGCCGTAACACGCTGACGGTGGCGGCGAGCGCGGACGAGAATTTGAAGAACCTGCATTGGGCGCTGTCGCGGACGACCAACTACACCGGCGTCATGAACTATATGGGCGCGCGCTTTTCCGCCGACGCGGCGGCGATGGAGCCGTTCATGGCCGAACTCGGCAAACGCGGCCTCGCTTATATCGATGACGGATCGTCGGCGCGCAGCCTGGCGCCCGACCTCGCGCTCAGGGATGGCGTGCCCTTCGTTTCCGGCGACATGGCGATCGATGCGGTGCAGGATCGCGGCGAAATCCTCAAGAAACTGGACAGTCTCGAAGCGACCGCGCGGGCCAAAGGCACTGCCGTCGGCATCGGCTCGGCCTTCGACCTGACGGTCGACACCGTGTCGTCGTGGGTGGTCGAGGCAAAGAAGCGCGGCATCGAGATCGTGCCGATTTCAGCGGTGGCGATTGATCCGCAAAAAGGCTAACAGCCGTCTTGATAATTCTACTCCGGCGGGCATCTGGCGACGTTTTCTGCGCTTCCGGTGCTCACGTACTTTAAGTACGCTCCGCTCCGGTTCTCGAAACCGCTCGCCACCTGCCTCACCGGAGCGAATTCTCAAAACGGCTGGAGCCCATCACGCATGGCTAAAAAGATTGACCGCGAAACGCTGCCTTATCGCCCCTGCGTCGGATTGATGATCCTCAATGCCGAGGGCCTGGTCTGGGTCGGGCATCGCATTGCCGAGCCGGACAGCGAATTCGCCGGCACGACTCAGCTTTGGCAGATGCCGCAAGGCGGCATCGACAAGGGCGAGGAGCCGTTGCAGGCGGCCGAGCGCGAACTCTACGAAGAGACCGGCATGCGCGGCATCTCTTTGCTGGCCGAGGCGCCGGACTGGATCAACTATGATTTGCCGGACCATCTCGTCGGCATCGCCTTCAAGGGGCGGTATCGCGGCCAGACGCAGAAATGGTTCGCGTTTCGCTTCCACGGCGATGTCAGCGAGATCCAGATCAATCCGCCGCCGGGCGGCCACACCGCCGAGTTCGACAAATGGGCATGGCGGCCGATGCAGGATCTGCCCGACCTGATCGTGCCGTTCAAGCGCCATGTCTATGAGGATGTGGTGGCGGCATTTCGGCATCTGGTGCAATAGGCTCAACACAACGACCCTGGTTGCCGCGCCGGCCCGGCGGTCCTATTGATGTATGTATCCACTGCGCAAAGGGTCGCCATGAACGACGCCCCCAAAAGGTCGCTGCCCGAAGAGGTCACCGCCACAAGCGAAGTGGCGGCCGGCGCCGTCCTCACCATCGATCTCGGCGCGATCCGTGAAAACTACAGGCGGCTGAAATCGCGATTGGGCGATGTCGGCTGCGCTGGTGTGCTCAAGGCCGACGGCTACGGTGTTGGTGCCAGCCAGGTCGCGGCGGCGCTGCTGCGCGAAGGCTGCGATACCTTCTTCGTCGCGCTTCTGGCCGAAGGCGTCACCTTGCGCCGCTCGCTTGGGCCGGATCCCGCCATTTTCGTCTTGAACGGCATTCCGCCTGGTGCCGAACCGGACGCGGTGGCGGCAGATCTTTGCGCCGTGATCAACAGCCCGGAACAATTGGCGGCATGGCGCGTGGCGGCTCGGCGCGCCGGCCGAAAACTGCCGGCCGCGATCCAGGTCGACAGTGGCATGTCGCGGCTTGGCATGGCGCCCCTGGACGTGGAGCGCGTTGCCGCCGATCCGCATGCCTTCGACGGCATCGACATCCACTTCGTGATGAGCCATCTGGCCTGCGCCGACGAGCCGGAGCATCCGGCCAATGGGCGGCAGCGGCTGGCGTTCGAGCGGCTGCGCGCACTATTGCCGAAGGCGCCGGCCTCGCTCGCCAATTCGTCCGGCATCTTTCTGGGGCAGCGCTTCCACTACGATCTCGCCCGCCCCGGTGCCGCGCTCTACGGCATCAATCCGACACCGGCCAGGCCGAACCCGATGCTGCCGGTGGTACGGCTGGAGGCCAAGGTCGTGCAGACACGCATGCTGGAGGCCGGCGCCGGTGTCGGCTATGGCCACATGTTCCAAACGACGGCTCCGCTCGCTGCCGCGACGATCTCGCTGGGCTATGCCGATGGCTGGCACCGGCGGGCGGCGTCCGCAGCCTGGTTCGAGGGCGCGCGCCTGCCCTTCCTCGGGCGGGTGTCGATGGATTCGATCATTCTCGACATCTCCGCTCTGCCGTCCGGCAGGCTACGCGAGGGTGATCTCGTCGAACTGCTCGGTCCCTCACAAAGCGTCGATGTGGCTGCCGGTCATGCCGGCACCATCGGCTACGAGATCCTGACCAGCCTCGGCCCGCGCTTCCATCGGCGCTATGTCGATAGCTAACGCTTAGCGTGTAGCCCCTTGGCGGGCGCCACAGAATCCGGCAGACAGAAGATGGCCGGTTTGGGCGTCGCCGTGGGAGTGTTGTACGATGAAGATCATGGTGCTGGGCGGTGGCGTCATCGGGGTGACCACGGCGTATTATCTCGCCGAAGCCGGTCACGAGGTGACGGTTCTCGACCGCCAGAAAGGCCCGGCGCTGGAAACCAGCTTTGCAAATGCCGGCGAGATATCGCCCGGCTACGCCTCGCCCTGGGCCGGACCCGGCATTCCGCTGAAGGCGATCAAATGGCTGCTGATGAAGCATGGCCCGCTGGTGGTGCGGCCGGCCTTCGATCCGCATATGTGGACCTGGCTGATCAAGATGCTGCGCAACTGCACGGCCGAGCGATACGCGATCAACAAGGCGCGCATGGTGCCGCTGGCCGAATACAGCCGCGACACGCTGAAGGCGCTGCGCGAAGCGACCGGCATCGCCTATGACGAGCGGACCCAGGGCACGCTGCAGCTGTTTCGCACGCAAAAACAGCTCGACGGCACCGGCGGCGATGTCGAGGTGCTGAAGAAGTATGGCGTGCCCTACGAGATCCTCGACCAGGACGGCTGCATCGCGGCCGAGCCTGGCCTGGCCGGGGTGCGCGAAAAGTTCGTCGGCGGCCTCAGGCTGCCGCATGACGAGACCGGCGACTGCAAGCTGTTCACCGACAGGCTGGCCGAACTCTGCGTGGCGCGCGGCATCAAGTTCGAATACGACGTGACGATCTGGCGTGTCATCCGCAGCCGAAACCGCATCGCAAATCTCAGCACCAGCAAGGGCTGGAAGGCCGCCGACGCCTATGTGATGGCGATGGGCAGTTATTCGGCGGGTTTCATGCGCCGGGTGAAGCGGCCGATCCCGGTCTATCCGGTCAAGGGCTATTCGATCACCGTGCCGATCAAGGATGCCGCGGCGGCACCGGTGTCGACGGTGATGGACGAGACCTACAAGGTGGCGATCACCCGGCTAGGGAACCGCATTCGGGTTGGCGGTACGGCGGAGATTTCCGGCTTCGACCTCAGGCTGCATGAATCGCGACGGCGCACGCTGGAGCACTCGGTCGGCGATCTGTTTCCGGGCGCCGGCGCGATGCGGGACGCGACCTTCTGGTGCGGGCTGCGGCCGATGACGCCGGACGGCCCGCCGCTGATCGGCCGCACCGAGCTTTCCAATCTCTACCTCAACACCGGCCACGGCACGCTCGGCTGGACCATGGCCTGCGGCTCGGGCAAGGTTCTGGCCGATATCATCTCCAGCCGGGTGCCGGACATCGATGTCCGCGACCTCGCACAGGAGCGCTATCTGCGATAAAAGGTCGGAACGACTGCCGGACCCAGTCTTCGTAGAATGGGCGCCATTGGCGGACAAGGGTTGAGCGTGTGGTGAATTCGTTTGTGCTCGACCCGCCCCAGATGGCGGATTTATTTTGCCGGATTTGCGAAATCAGGTGAAGAGGCCCCGCTCCCGCTCCACCATCTTAGTGATGAAGCTGGCGACGATCTGGACGCGGCGCAGCGGCCTGACCGATTCGTGATAGACCAGCCAGTAGGCGCGACGGATGGGTGCGACCACATCGACCGGCACCAATTCCGGCATCGAGCGGGCGACGAAGGTGTGCAGGATGCCGATGCCGGCGCCCGAGCGCACCGCCTCGGCCTGGCCGAGTGCGGAGGAGATGGCGAAGCTGGTGCGCCAGTCGGCGCTGAACTCGGCCGCGTAGTCGAGCGAGGGACTGACGATGAGGTCCGGCACGTAGCCGATGAGGGTGTGCTGGCCAAGCTCGGCGGCAGTTTTGGGCAAGCCATGCGCCTCGACATAGGCGCGCGAGGCAAACAGGCCGAGCGAATAGTCGACCAGCTTTCCCGCCACCAGCCGGCCTTCGGTCGGCCGCTCGACGGTGATGGCGATATCGGCCTCGCGGCGCGACAGGGAGAAGGAACGCGGCACCGGCACAAGCTGGATCGTCAGTTCGCGGTGCAGCGCGGTCAGTTCGCCGAGGCGCTTGGCCAGGAAGGCGACGCCAAAGCCGTCCGGCGCGCCGATGCGCACCGTGCCGGAGACGTCGTCGCCTTCGCCGGCAATGGTCGAGCGCGCGGCGATCATGTCGCCCTCCATACGCTCGGCAATGTCGAGGAAGCGCTCGCCGGCCGGCGTCAGTTCGCTGCCGGTGGTCAGCCGGCGAAACAGTTTTGTGCGCAGCGCATCCTCGAGTGCGGCGATGCGGCGCGAGACGGTGGCGTGGTTGAGCTCCAGCCGTTTGGCCGCGCCAAGGATCTGGCCGGCGCGGGCCACGGCCAGGAAGATGCGGACGTCATCCCAGTTCATGGCGATCCTTGAAATGTATGTTGCGGTCTCATCATTTGCGGGAATTGATGCTCGCCCGTCAATCGTTATCTACTTTCCGCACAACGGTTGCGTTCTCCCTCGCGTTGCCATCGCCGCTGCAAAGGCGGACAATACGCCATCATAAACAAAGGGAGAGAAATCATGATCGACTACGGTCATTTCATCGGCGGCAAGCATGTCGCCGGGACCAGCGGCCGCAAGCAGGATGTCATGCAGCCGATGGACGGCTCCGTGCGCGGCACGGTGGCGCTGGCTTCGCAGGCGGAACTGCGCGCGGCGGTGGAGAATGCCAAGGCAGCGCAGCCGAAGTGGGCGGCAACGAACCCGCAGCGCCGCGTGCGCGTGCTGATGAAGTTCCTCGAACTCGTCGCCCGCGACTATGACGAATTGGCCGACATCCTGGCACGCGAGCACGGCAAGACGATCGCCGACGCCAAGGGCGACATCCAGCGCGGCCTCGAAGTGGTCGAAGTCTGCATCGGCGCGCCGCATATGATGAAGGGTGAATTCACCGACGGCGCCGGCCCCGGCATTGACGTCTATTCGATGCGCCAGCCGCTCGGCGTCGTCGCCGGCATCACGCCGTTCAACTTCCCGGCGATGATCCCGCTGTGGAAGATCGCGCCTGCCATCGCCTGCGGCAACGCCTTCATCCTGAAGCCGTCGGAGCGCGACCCGGGCGTGCCGATGCGCATTGCCGAACTGTTCCTCGAAGCCGGCCTGCCTGCCGGCATCCTCAACGTCGTCAATGGCGACAAGGACGTGGTCGACGCCATCCTCGACGATCCCGACATCAAGGCCATCGGCTTTGTCGGCTCGACGCCGATCGCCCACTACATCTATTCGCGCGGCACCGCCGCCGGCAAGCGCGTGCAGTGCTTCGGCGGCGCCAAGAACCACATGATCATCATGCCCGACGCCGACATGGACCAGACCGTCGACGCCCTGATCGGCGCCGGCTACGGCTCGGCCGGCGAACGCTGCATGGCGATCTCGGTGGCCGTTCCGGTCGGCAACGACACCGCCAACCGGCTGATGGAAAAGCTGATCCCGCGCGTCGAGAGCCTGAAGGTCGGACCTTCGACCGACTCTTCCGCCGACTTCGGCCCGCTGGTGACGGCGCAGGCGCTGGAGCGGGTCAAGGGTTATGTCGACACCGGCGTCAAGGAAGGCGCCAAGCTGGTCGTCGATGGCCGCGGCTTCTCCATGCAGGGTTATGAAGACGGCTACTACATGGGTGGCTGCCTGTTCGACAACGTCACGTCGGACATGCGCATCTACAAGGAAGAGATCTTTGGGCCGGTGCTCTCGGTGGTGCGCGCGCCGACCTATGAGAGCGCGATCAAGCTCGCCAACGACCACGAGATGGGCAATGGCGTCGCCATCTTCACCCGCGACGGTGACGCGGCGCGCGATTTTGCCTCGCGTGTCCAGGTCGGCATGGTCGGCATCAACGTGCCGATCCCGGTGCCGATCGCCTACTACACGTTCGGCGGCTGGAAGGCATCTTCCTTCGGCGACCTCAACCAGCACGGTCCGGACGCGTTCCGCTTCTACACCAAGACCAAGACGGTCACCTCGCGCTGGCCGTCCGGCATCAAGGACGGTGCGGAGTTCGTCATCCCGACCATGAACTAGACGGACGATTTCTTGCTTGCGCGTCCTCGCCTACCTACTGCCGCGGGCGGGCAGGCATCAAGAACAGTGCGGAATTCGTTATCCCGACGATGAACTGGCCGAACGACAATCGATTTTGAACTCAAGGCCCGGGCGCGCTGCGCCCGGGCCTTTTGCAATCCGGTCGCGGGCCGTATCGGCCTAAACGTTAATGTGATGGAACCGGACGGGCGTTTGTAGTCTTAAGTTTCAATCCTGCCGCGAAGGAGGTGCGGCAGATCAACCAACGGCGCTGGCGACAGCTTCGGGGGTACCGCGTGGCGCAAGGAGGTGTCTGATGACACGTCTCATGGCAATGATACTTTGTGCTGCGTCTTCGTCTTTTGCCGTCCCGGCCTTGGCGGCCGGACAATGCGCGGCCCGAGCGGACATGATCAAGGCGCTCGGCGAGAAGTTCCACGAAAGCGAGGCGGCGCGCGGCGTGGTCAACCCGAGCGTGATTCTCGAGATCTTCGTTTCCGACCAAGGCACCTGGACTATCCTGGCCACCGATACGCAGGGTCAGAGCTGCGTCATCACGGCAGGTGAAGGTTGGGACGGTCCTTTGGTGGAGGCTGCCTTGCCAGGCACCTAGACCGAAGCGTTGGAAAGACACCGAACGCCCGGCGGACCTAACGGCGCTCAGCGTGTCGCCGCCACCTCGGCGTGGCCGCGCAGCAGCGCCATCAGCCGCTTGGCGTCCTTGGCCGCGGCCTCCTCGTCGCCGTCGAGGATCGAGCGGATCAGAGCGACATGGTGTTCTGCCGATTCCGCCAAGCCGGTGTCGGCCTTGTAGCGGAACCAGAAGCGGCGGCTGTGGGTCTGCAAGGGGGCGGCCAGCCGAGCGGCGAACGGATTGTCGGCGGCCAGGGCCAGCGCCTCGTCGAGTGCCTTGTCGGCCTGGATGAAGGCAAGCACATTGCCCGCGATCACTGCTTTCTGCATGGCAAGGGCTGCTTCGTGAAACAGGTCGGCGGCTTCGCGGGTGACGAAGCGGGCGGCCGAGCGGGCCAGGACCACCTCGACACCGCGGCGCGCATCAAGCACGCGCAGCCAGTCGCCGGGATGGAGCGGAGCGATCGCGATGCCCGCGCGCGGCCGCACGTCGAGCAACCCTTCCCAGGCTAGCCGCTGGATCGCCTCGCGCACCGGTGTCCGCCCGAGCCCGAGCCTTTCGATCAGGGCGCCCTCGGTGACGAAGCTCGCAGGGGCCAGTTCAAGCGTGACGATCATGTGCTCGAGCACGTGATAGGCCTTGGTCGCGGCTGGCTCGGTCACGGTGCTGGCTTCCATGGATATCAAAGGCGCTCTCCTGATATATCTTGCATATATCATAACGGAATCCGTGTTGACAGGCCGTTTCTTAACAGATATACGGCTGATATATCAGATGGAGAGATGATCATGTGGAGCGGAGTTTTTCCAGCCGTCACGACCAAATTCACCGCGGATGATCGTCTCGATCATGCCGAGATGGAGCGCTGCTTCAACCTGCAGATGGAGGCTGGCTGCGACGGTATCATCGTTTGCGGATCGCTCGGCGAAGGGCCGATGCTGTCGCCCGACGAGAAGATCGAGGTGCTGAAGACCGCGCAGAAGGTCGCCGGCAAGAAGCCGGTGCTGCTGACGGTCAACGAGGCCGGCACACGCGAGGCGGCCAGCATTGCCAAGCGTGCGGCGAAAGAAGGCGCCAACGGCCTGATGGTCGTGCCGAGCCCGATCTACCACACCAATGCGGAAGAGACGGTCGCCGCACTTCGTGCCGTAGCCGAGGCCGGCGACCTGCCGGTCATGATCTACTCCAACCGGCTTGCCTACCGCGTCGACGTCACTGTGGACCAGATGGAGGAGTTGGCGTCGGACAAGCGCTTCGTCGCCATCAAGGAATCATCCGACGACATCCGCCGCTCGACCGAGATCATCAATCGCCTCGGCACTCGCTACGACCTGTTCACCGGCGTCGACAATCTCGCCTTCGAGGCGCTGTCGGTCGGCGCCATCGGCTGGGTGGCCGGGTTGGTCACCGCGTTCCCCCGCGAGACGGTCGCCATCTATCAGCTGATGAAGCAGGGCCGCCGCGAAGAGGCGCTTGCCATCTACCGCTGGTTCCGGCCGCTGCTCGATCTCGACGTCTCGACCTATCTCGTACAGAACATCAAGCTTGCCGAAGTGTTCGCGATCAACACCAATGATCGCGTGCGCATGCCGCGCCAGCCATTGTCGGGCGAGCGCCGCAAGGCAGTCGAGAAAATCGTCAAGGATGCGCTGGCGGTGCGGCCGACGCTGCCGTCGTTCTGAGGCTGACCGCAGGGTGAAGCGGGGCGGAGACTGGACATGCGGCTTGGCGTGCAACGATGAATAGCAACGTTGCAATCGACATCGCCATCATCGGTGGCGGCATCATCGGCATCTGCGCCGCCGCCGCTCTCGCTGAGGCGGGACGCGATGTCACGATCTTCGATCGGACGGGCATTTGCGAGGAGACGAGCTCCGGCAATGCCGCCGCCTTTGCCTTCTCCGACGTGATGCCGATGGCGCATAAGGGCATGATGCGGCAGCTGCCGAAATGGCTGGCCGATCCGCTCGGCCCGCTCAGCATTCCGCCGGCCTATCTGCCAAAACTTCTGCCCTGGCTGATCCGCTTCTGGCGCGCCGGCGCGCCGGGAAAATACGAGGCGAGCCTCGCCGCTCAGGCGGGCATGATGAAGCTCGCCGAAGCGGAATGGATGGGCCTGCTCGATCGGTCCGGTACACGATCGATGCTGCGCGAGGATGGTTCGCTCGAACTCTACGAAAGCGAGGCCGAGTTTCAGGCTGGGCTGCCTGGCTGGGCGGCGCGCGGGCGTTTCGGCATCGGTTTCCGCCATGTCGAGGGCGAGGACCTGGCTGCCTTGCAGCCGGGGCTTTCGCCGCGCTTCGTCAAGGGCACGTTCGTCCCGGGATGGATGACGGTCGCCGACCCGAAACTGCTCGGCAAGGCGGTGTGGGCCTACGCGCAGACCAAGGGGGCACGCTTTGAGATGGCTCGGATCGAGCGCGTCGCGGCGGATCATGACGGCGCCGCGCTGACATTGGCCGACGGCACGACGAGGCAAGCCAGGCACCTTGTCGTCGCCGCCGGCGCCTGGTCGCATCTGCTGGCGAGGCAACTCGGCGATCGCATCCCGCTCGAAACCGAGCGCGGCTACAACACGACGTTGCCGCCGAGCGCCTTCGACGTGAAGCGGATGCTGATCTTCTCCGGCCATGGCTTCGTCATCACGCCGCTCGAAACGGGGCTGCGCGTCGGCGGCGCCGTCGAACTCGGCGGTATCGAGCGACCGCCCAATTATGCCAGGTCGAAAGCGCTGCTACGGAAGGCGCAGAAATTCCTGCCGGGGCTCGATCCCTCGGGCGGGCGCGAATGGATGGGGTTCCGTCCCTCGCTGCCGGATTCAGTGCCCGTCATCGGTCATGCATCGGGAAGCCGATCGGCGGTTTATGCTTTCGGCCACGGCCATCTCGGCTTGACCCAGGCGGCGGCCACCGGACGGTTGATCCGGGAACTCGTCCTGGGGCAGACTCCGTCGATCGATCTGGCCCCCTTCAGTCCACATCGTTTTTGATTTTCGTGGGTTTTGATTTTTCGAGGAGCGTCATGGCCAAGAAATCCTTCTTCTGCATAGACGGCCACACCTGCGGCAACCCGGTCCGTCTGGTCGCCGGTGGCGGCCCGCTGCTGCAGGGTTCGACGATGATGGAACGGCGGGCGCATTTTCTGGCCGAATATGACTGGATCCGCACCGGGCTGATGTTCGAGCCGCGCGGCCATGACGTGATGTCCGGCTCGATCCTCTATCCGCCGACGCGCGAGGATTGCGACATCGCCATCCTGTTCATCGAAACCTCCGGCTGCCTGCCGATGTGCGGCCACGGCACGATAGGCACGGTGACGATGGCGATCGAGCATGGGCTGATCAAGCCGAGGACGCCGGGCGTGCTCAGGCTCGACACGCCGGCCGGCCTGGTCATCGCCGAGTACAAGCAGGTCGGCGACTATGTCGAGGAGGTGCGCATCACCAATGTACCGTCTTTCCTCCATGCGGAGGGGCTGACGGTCGAATGCCCGCAGCTCGGCGAAATCACCGTCGACGTCGCCTATGGCGGCAATTTCTACGCCATCGTCGAGCCGCAGAAGAACTATCGCGACATGGCCGACTATTCGGCGGGCGACTTCATTGCCTGGAGCCCGGTGGTGCGGCAGCGGCTCAATGAGAAATATTCCTTCGTGCATCCCGAGAACCCAGGCATCAACCGGCTGTCGCACATGCTGTGGACCGGCAAGCCGACCAACCCCGAGGCCGACGCCCGCAATGCCGTTTTCTACGGCGACAAGGCGATCGACCGCTCACCCTGTGGCACCGGCACCTCGGCGCGCATGGCGCAGCTTCATGCCAAGGGCAGACTCAAGGCCGGCGACAGCTTCGTCCATGAATCGATCATCGGTTCGCTTTTCAAGGGCAAGGTCGAAAAGGATGTCACCGTCGCGGGCAAACCGGCCATTGTTCCCTCGATCGGTGGCTGGGCGCGGATGACCGGATTGAACACCATTTTCATCGACGACCGCGATCCGTTCGCGCATGGTTTTGTGGTCAAGTGAAGGGAAAGCTGACCCTACGGCAAGGAGCGGAACGAAAAACGGACTATGTCAGTAACGCAACGATTCTTCTCATCACCTAATTTTGACGGCGATTTCTTCGAAACGAGGTGCATGATGCGGTCGAATCGTCAAAGACATTGCGTTATGCCAATGGTAGGGTCCGCGATAGTCCAGGGGCCGGGTGGGAAAAAACGGGCAATCAGACGGCGTGTCGGCAAAACGCGCATGACGATTGAAAAATGACGTTGCAATCCGGGCTCGAAACTTTACGACTAGGGGAAATACGAAAAGGAATGCGTCTGCATGGGCGACATTCCAGGGGAGCCACGTACACATGCAGTACTTTGTCCAGCAGCTTATCAACGGGCTGACGCTGGGATCGATCTATGGGCTGATCGCAATCGGCTACACGATGGTCTACGGCATTATCGGCATGATCAACTTCGCTCATGGCGACATTTTCATGGTGGGTGCCTTCACGGCCCTGATCGTCTTCCTCGCTCTAGGCGCGCTGTTCTATTCGGTGCCCGTGGTGCTGGCGCTGCTGCTCATGATGATCGTGGCTATGCTGCTCACCAGCCTCTACAATTGGACGATCGAGAAGGTTGCCTACCGGCCATTGCGCGGCTCGTTCCGGCTGGCGCCGCTGATCACAGCGATCGGCATGTCGATCGCGCTGTCGAACTTCGTCCAAGTGACGCAGGGGCCGCGCAACAAGCCGATCCCGCCGATGGTCAGCCAAGTCTACAACATCAACGGCATCAGCGTGTCGCTGAAGCAGATCATCATCGTCATCGTCACGGCGCTGCTGCTGGCGCTGTTCTGGTACCTGGTCAACAGGACTTCGCTTGGCCGAGCGCAACGCGCCTGCGAGCAGGACCGCAAAATGGCGGCGCTGCTCGGCATCGATGTCGACCGTACCATATCGATCACCTTCATAATGGGCGCGGCGCTTGCCGCCGTCGCCGGCACCTTGTTCCTGATGTATTACGGTGTCATCGCCTTCTCGGACGGCTTCACGCCCGGCGTGAAAGCCTTTACCGCAGCGGTGCTGGGCGGCATCGGTTCGCTTCCGGGCGCGGTGCTCGGCGGGCTGATGATCGGCTTCATCGAGAGCATGTGGTCGGCCTATTTCTCGATCGACTACAAGGACGTCGCGGCGTTCTCGATCCTGGCGATCGTGCTGATCTTCCTGCCTTCCGGCATATTGGGCCGGCCAGAAGTCGAAAAGGTCTGAGACCATGGCCGTCACCGTATCTCCGGAGCGCGACGTCGTCGCCACCCCTGTCCAACGCGCTCTCAAGGAAGCCTTCTATGCCGGCGCCATCGCGCTTGGCCTGTTCGTGCTGTTCATCGGGCTGAAGACCGGTCAGAACATCTCCAATGAACTGGTCCTGACCGCGCGCTGGGGCCTGCTTGCCGCAGTGGTGATCGCCACGGCGGTCGGGCGGTTTCTTTATGTCGCCTATGGCCAGCCCTTCTTGGCCAACCAGAAGATCGCCGATGTTGCCACCGGCCTGTTGCCGGCCAGCGTCGCATCACGCTTCTTCCAGTTGCCGGCCTTCATCGCGGCCGTCATCGCCGCGGTGCTGCTGTTCGTTTTCAGCAATTCTCTCCCCGGATGGGTCGGAGCAGAACCCGCCGGCTATCTGCAATTCCTGCGCGCGCTCGCGGTCATCTATCTGCTGGCTTGCGTGATCTATTACTTCCGCGCCTTCATCCATGCCAACTTCAACAAATTGGGCGTCACGGCTCTGGTGCTGTATCCGATCCTCGTGGTGGCGGTGCTGTCGCTGAACGCCTGGTCGATCGCCAGCGGGCTGCAGGGTTCGCTGAAATGGGTCGACAATTTCGGCATCCAGATCCTGATCTATGTGATGCTGGCCTGGGGCCTGAACATCGTTGTCGGCCTCGCCGGCCTGCTCGACCTCGGCTACGTCGCCTTTTATGCGCTTGGCGCCTATTCCTATGCGCTTCTCGCCACGCACTTCGGCCTGTCGTTCTGGATCCTGTTGCCGGCCGCCGGCGCCATGGCCGCCCTCTGGGGCGTGCTGCTCGGCTTCCCCGTGCTGCGCCTGCGTGGCGACTATCTGGCTATCGTGACGCTGGCTTTCGGCGAGATCATCCGCCTGGTGCTGATCAACTGGCGCGACGTGACCAACGGTTCGGCCGGCATTTCCGGCATTCCCAAGGTCAGCTTCTTCGGCCTGATGTCGTTCAACGTGTCTGACTCGAACTACATCGCCAAGGTGCTGGGCATCGCCCAGTCAGGCGCCTACTACAAGATTTTCCTCTATTATCTGATCCTGGGCCTGTGCCTGCTCACCGCCTTCGTCACCATCAGGCTGCGGCGTCTGCCGGTCGGCCGCGCCTGGGAAGCGCTGCGTGAGGATGAGATCGCCTGCCGGTCTCTGGGCATCAACACGACGACGACCAAGCTCACGGCTTTTGCCACGGGCGCCATGTTCGGCGGCTTCGCCGGCTCGTTCTTCGCCGCGCGGCAAGGTTTCGTCAGCCCGGAATCCTTCGTCTTCCTGGAATCGGCCATCATCCTGGCCATCGTCGTTCTCGGCGGCATGGGCTCGCTGGTCGGCATCGCGGTTGCCGCGATGGTGATGATCGGCGGCACCGAGGCGCTGCGCGAACTCGACTTCCTCAAGCAGATATTCGGGCCGGACTTCACACCGGAGCTCTACCGCATGCTTCTGTTCGGCATGGCCATGGTCATCGTCATGCTGTGGAAGCCGCGCGGCTTCGTCGGCAGTCGCGAGCCGACCGCCTTCCTCAAGGTGCGAAGAGCGGTCTCCGGTTCCTTCACCAAGGAAGGCCACGGCTGATGAATGCGAGCACATCCATGAACGACGCCATCCTGCGGGTCGAGCATCTGTCGATGAAGTTCGGCGGCCTGGTCGCCATCGGCGACCTGTCCTTCACCGCCAAGCGCGGTGAGATCACCGCGCTGATCGGACCCAACGGTGCCGGCAAGACCACCGTGTTCAACTGCATCACCGGCTTCTACAAGCCGTCGGAAGGCATGATCACGCTCAACCGGAACGACGGCTCGAGCTATTTGCTCGAACGTCTGCCCAACCACGAGATCCCGGCGCGCGCCAAGGTGGCGCGTACGTTCCAGAACATCCGCCTGTTCTCGGGCATGACGCTGCTGGAGAACCTTTTGGTTGCCCAGCACAACAAGCTGATGAAGGCCTCGGGCTATACGGTCCTTGGCCTGTTCGGCTTCAGCGGCTACCGCAAGGCCTCCGCCGAATCGGTCGAACTTGCCAGGCACTGGCTGGAGAAGGCCGATCTCGTCGACCGCGCCGACGATCCGGCCGGCGACCTGCCCTATGGCGCGCAGCGCCGCCTCGAGATCGCCCGCGCCATGTGCACCGGTCCGGAGCTTTTGTGCCTGGACGAGCCGGCCGCTGGCCTCAATCCAAAGGAATCCGCAGCGCTCAACGAGCTGTTGATCGACATCAAGAACACATCAGGCGCCTCGATCCTGTTGATCGAGCATGACATGTCGGTGGTCATGCAGATCTCAGACCATGTCGTGGTGCTGGAATATGGCCGCAAGATCTCCGACGGCAGCCCGCAATCGGTGCGTACCGATCCGCGCGTCATCGCAGCCTATCTCGGCGTCGACGACGAGGAAGTCGAGTCGGTGCTGACAGAAGTCGGCGACGAAGACGTCATCGAACAGCTCGATACGGGACCGGATGCAGCACACGGCCCGGGAACATCGTCGTCTTATCTCGCCGGGCCGGTGACCGACACGGTCGGCCACAGTTCGGGCGAGCGGGTCACGGTGGCCAAGGGCGCGTCAAAGGCCGGTCAGGTCGACGCAAAATCGCTCGCCGCGGCAAACAAGGCGGCCTCGCTGGCGGCTGTGCCGCCTACGCCGCGCGCTCCGGCGGGGAGGGCAAAGCCTGCTCCGAAAGCGGCGTCAAAGGCGGCAACCGGAACGGCGGTGAAGTCGACTGCGCCGGCCAAGCCGGCAGCCAAGGCTCCTGCCGCGAAGGCCCCTGCGGCGACGGCTGGGGGAATCTCCAACCGGCTGCCAGCGCCTCGCGGCGGCAAGGCCGATAATTTGACCCGCATCAAGGGCATCGGTTCGGTCAACGAGAAGAAGCTCAACGATCACGGCATCTTCCACTTCGACCAGATCGGCGCCTGGAAAAAGGCCGACGTCGAAGCCGCCGAAGCCTATCTTGCCTTCGATGGGCGCATCGCTCGTGAGGAGTGGGTCAAGCAGGCCAGGCTGCTCGGCCAGGGCAAGGACACGGAATTTTCGCGCCGGGTCGATGCGGGCAAGGTTGCGACCAGCCATACTTCCGGGAAGACTGCCGCCAAGCCCGTGGCGGGCAAGCGCGGAGGGGGCAAGTGATGGCCGGGACAACGCTGCTCGATATCAAGGGTGTGCAGACCTATTACGGCAACATCCGGGCGCTGAACGGCGTCGATGTCACCGTGAAGGAAGGTGAGATCGTGGCGCTGATCGGCGCCAACGGCGCCGGCAAGTCGACGCTGATGATGACTATCTTCGGCGCGCCGCGCGCCCGCGCCGGCACCATCACATTCGCCGGCACCGACATCACCCAGATGCCGACGCATGAGATCGCGCGCATGCGCATTGCCCAATCGCCCGAGGGCCGGCGCATCTTCCCGCGCATGACGGTGATGGAAAACCTGCAAATGGGCGCCAGCCTCGACAACCTCAATCACTATGACGAGGACGTCGAGAAGGTGTTCACGCTGTTCCCGCGGCTGAAGGAGCGCATCGCCCAGCGCGGCGGCACGCTGTCGGGCGGCGAGCAACAGATGCTGTCGATCGGACGCGCGCTGATGGCGCGGCCAAAGCTGCTTTTGCTCGACGAACCGTCGCTGGGTCTCGCGCCGCTGATCGTCAAACAGATCTTCGACGCCATCCGCGAGCTGAACCGCACCCAGGGGCTGACCGTGTTCCTGGTCGAGCAGAACGCCTTCGGCGCGCTCAAGCTCGCCACGCGCGGCTATGTCATGGTCAACGGCAACGTGACGATGAGCGGTACCGGCAAGGAACTGCTCGCCAATCCGGAAGTGCGCGCCGCCTATCTCGAAGGCGGACACCACTGAGTTTAGAGCGGATGTGTGCGTTCGATATTCCGCTCCAAATTGTTTGTTTGTCGCATGATCCTTGTCCGAAAAGTCTGCAACTTTTCGGGATCATGCTAAGGAGACTTCATCATGCAGGGCATTCTCTATGAGGAACCCTCGATCTGGCAGTTCTTCTTCGTCACCTGTCTGCTCGGCGGCTGGGCGGCCTGGATGACGGGCAAGGCCAGCGCGCAGACCTGGCGCAGCTTCATCCAGCTGTTCGCCTACATGCTGGGTCTCGGCATCGGCATCCGCTTCATCCATCACGCGCTGTTCGGCGGCACGATGTTCTCGCTGCACTACTATGTCGTCGATACAATCGTGCTGATGATCCTCGGTTTTGTCGGCTTTCAATACACGCGCACCAACCAGATGGTGACACAGTATAATTGGCTCTACGAAAGAGCTTCAATCTTGAGCTGGAAACCGAAAGGTTGACGTTCATCATTAGCGCCGCATCGGAATTGAATCGGCGTGACAAGTGCCTGAAAATCGGCAAACTATGCTTTCTGCGATAAGGGTGGGCATCGCATGAAAGCTTCATCCACGCCCACTCCGTAAATGGGAGCGTTTAAATGAAAAAGTCACTTTTGTCCGCCGTCGCCCTGACCGCGCTGGTCGCGTTCGGCGGCAACGCGTGGGCTGACGTCATGTTCGGCGTAGCCGGTCCGATCACTGGTCCGAATGCCGCCTTCGGCGCGCAGCTTCAGAAGGGTGCGGAAGCCGCTGTGGCCGACATCAATGCCAAGGGCGGCATCAATGGCGAGCAGATCAAGCTCGAAGTCGGCGACGACGTCTCCGATCCGAAGCAGGGCATCTCGGTTGCCAACAAGTTCGTCGGCGACGGTGTCAAGTTCGTGGTCGGGCACTTCAACTCGGGCGTCTCGATCCCGGCATCGGAAGTCTATGCGGAAAACGGCATCGTCGAGATCACCCCGGCCGCCACCAACCCGAAGCTCACCGAGCGCGGCCTGTGGAACGTGTTCCGCACCTGCGGACGCGATGACCAGCAGGGTAGCATCGCCGGCGCTTATCTCGCCGCGAACTTCAAGGACGCCAAGATCGCCGTCGTTCACGACAAGACCACCTACGGTCAGGGCCTTGCCGACGAAACCAAGAAGGCGATGAATGCCAAGGGCCTGACGGAAGTCATGTACGAAGGCATCAATGTCGGCGACAAGGACTTCTCGGCACTGATCGCCAAGATGAAGGAAGCCGGCGTAACCATCATCTACTGGGGCGGCCTGCACACCGAAGCCGGCCTTATCATCCGCCAGGCGGCTGACCAGGGCCTCAAGGCGACACTGATTTCCGGCGACGGCATCGTGTCGAACGAGCTGGCTTCGATCGCAGGTGACGCGGTTGCGGGCACGCTCAACACGTTCGGCCCGGACCCGCGCCTGATCCCCGCCAACAAGGAACTCGTCGAGAAGTTCCGCGCGCAGGGCTTCGAGCCGGAAGCCTACACGCTCTACTCCTACGCCGCCGTACAGGCGCTCGCCGAAGCAGCGACCGCTGCCAAGTCGAACGACCCGCAGGCAGTTGCCAAGGCGCTGCATGAAAACGGCCCGTTCAAGACCGTGCTCGGCGACCTGTCCTATGACGCCAAGGGCGACCCGACGCTGCCCGGCTACGTCATGTACGAATGGAAGAAGGGCGCCGACGGCAAGTACACCTACATCCAGAAGATGTAAGCTCGTCAGTCTCCAGACTTTACGGATGCCCGGTGCTTCGCGCCGGGCATTTTTCTTTTGAGGCCGTTGCCTCTCCATCGAGGCCGGCAGACCAATCCAGCCCGGGCCTTTAGCCCGGAAACGATCGCGCGTTGACCGCAATGCCCATCGCTTCGCTGCGTGTTCGACTGAATGCGACCGCCCTTGGCGCAAAGATTCCATTTCAATCGGTTTAAATGCCTGTCAATTTCGTTTGCACTGCAGCATTTTCACGCTAATCATTGCGCCGATTTCTCTTCCCTTCCGTTGCTGGAGCCTCAGTCCTTGGCCATCACGAAGATCCTCGTCGCCAACCGGTCCGAAATCGCCATTCGCGTCTTTCGCGCGGCCAACGAACTCGGTCTCAAAACCGTGGCGATCTGGGCCGAGGAGGACAAATACTCCCTGCATCGCTTCAAGGCCGACGAGAGCTACCAGGTCGGACGCGGGCCGCATCTGACCCGGGACATGGGACCGATCGAAAGCTATCTGTCGATCGAGGAGGTGATCCGCGTCGCCAGGCTCTCGGGCGCCGATGCCATTCATCCCGGCTACGGCCTGTTGTCGGAAAGCCCCGAATTCGCCGATGCCTGTGCCGAGGCCGGCATCACCTTCATCGGGCCGAAGCCGGATACGATGCGCCGGCTCGGCAACAAGGTCGCGGCGCGCAATCTCGCCATCGAGGTCGGCGTGCCGGTGATCCCCGCCACCGATCCGTTGCCGGACGACATGGATGCGGTCAAGAAACTGGCCAAGCAGATCGGCTATCCGGTGATGCTGAAGGCATCATGGGGCGGTGGCGGCCGCGGCATGCGCGCCATCCGCGCCGAAGCCGACCTTGCCCGTGAAGTCACGGAAGGCAAGCGCGAGGCGAAAGCCGCATTCGGAAAGGACGAGGTCTATCTCGAAAAGCTGATAGAGCGCGCCCGCCATGTCGAGGTGCAGGTGCTGGGCGACACGCATGGCAACGCCGTGCATCTGTTCGAGCGCGACTGCTCGATCCAGCGCCGCAACCAGAAGGTCGTCGAGCGGGCGCCGGCGCCATACCTCGAAATGTCGCAGCGCGAGGAGCTTTGCGGCCATGCGCTGAAGATCGCCCGCGAAACCAGCTATATCGGCGCCGGCACGGTCGAGTTCCTGCAGGACGCCGACACCGGCAAATTCTACTTCATCGAGGTCAACCCGCGCATCCAGGTCGAGCACACCGTCACCGAGCAGGTGACCGGCATCGACATCGTCAAGGCGCAGATCCACATCCTCGACGGCTTCGCCATCGGCACGCCGGAATCGGGCGTGCCGATGCAGATGGACATCAGGCTGAACGGCCACGCCTTGCAGTGCCGCATCACCACGGAAGATCCCGAGCATAATTTCATCCCGGACTACGGTCGCATAACCGCCTATCGCGGCGCGACGGGTTTCGGCATCCGCCTCGATGGCGGCACCGCCTATTCCGGGGCGGTGATCACCCGCTTCTACGATCCGCTGCTGGAGAAGGTGACGGCGTGGGCGCCGACGCCGGCGGAGACCATCGCCCGCATGAACCGGGCGCTGCGCGAGTTCCGCATCCGCGGCGTCGCCACCAATTTGACCTTCCTCGAAGCGATCATCAACCACCCGAGCTTCGCCGACAATTCCTACACGACGAAGTTCATCGACACGACGCCGGAGCTGTTCCAGCAGGTCAAGCGGCAGGACCGCGCCACCAAGCTGCTCAACTATCTGGCCGACGTGTCGGTCAACGGTCATCCCGAGACGCGCGGCCGGCCGCAGCCGAAGGCCGACGCGGCCGCACCATTGGTGCCCTATCTCAACGGCAATGTGCCTGATGGCAGCAAGCAGAAGCTCGACGTGCTCGGACCGGAGAAATTCGCCGGCTGGATGCGCGACCGGAAAGAGGTGCTGGTCACCGACACGACGATGCGTGACGGCCACCAGTCGCTGCTGGCGACGCGCATGCGCACGCATGACATCGCCGGCATTGCCGGCACTTATGCGCGCGCCCTGCCGCAGCTCCTGTCGCTCGAATGCTGGGGCGGCGCCACCTTCGACGTTGCCATGCGCTTCCTAACCGAAGACCCGTGGGAGCGGCTGTCGCTGGTGCGCGAGGCGGCGCCCAATGTGCTGCTGCAGATGCTGCTGCGCGGCGCCAACGGCGTTGGCTACACCAACTATCCCGACAATGTCGTGCAGCATTTCGTCAAGCAGGCGGCCGCCGGCGGCATCGACCTGTTCCGCGTCTTCGACTGCCTGAACTGGGTCGAGAACATGCGCGTCGCCATGGATGCGGTCGGCGCCGAGGGCAAGCTGATCGAAGCGGCGATCTGCTACACCGGCGACATCCTCGATCCGGCGCGGGCGAAATACGACCTCAAATACTATGTCGGCCTGGCCGGGGAATTGCAGGCGGCCGGCGCCCACATCATCGCCGTCAAGGACATGGCCGGACTGCTGAAGCCTTCCGCCGCACGTGTGCTGTTCAAAGCGCTGCGCGAAGCGACCGACTTGCCGATCCATTTCCACACCCACGACACGTCAGGCCTGTCGGCGGCGACGGTGCTGGCGGCGGTCGACAGCGGCGTCGATGCTATCGACGCGGCGATGGATTCGCTCTCGGGCAACACCTCGCAGCCATGTCTCGGCTCCATCGTCGAGGCGCTGAAGGGCACCGAGCGCGATCCGGGCCTCGACCCGCAATGGATCAGGAAGATCTCGTTCTACTGGGAAGCGGTGCGCAACCAGTATGCGGCCTTCGAAAGCGACCTCAAGGGACCGGCCTCCGAAGTCTACCTGCACGAGATGCCGGGCGGACAGTTCACCAATCTCAAGGAGCAGGCGCGTTCGCTCGGGCTGGAGACACGCTGGCACGAGGTGGCGCAGACCTATCACGACGTCAATCTGATGTTCGGCGACATCGTCAAGGTGACGCCGTCGTCCAAGGTCGTCGGCGACATGGCGCTGATGATGGTGAGCCAGGATCTCACCGTCGCCGATGTCGAGAACCCCAGCAAGGACATCGCCTTTCCGGACTCCGTGGTGTCGATGCTGCGCGGCGATCTCGGCCAGTCGTCCGGCGGCTGGCCTGACAAGCTGCAGAAGAAGGTGCTAAAAGGCGACAAGCCGATAAAGGCGCGGCCTGGCTCGCTACTGAAGCCCGCGGACCTCAAGGCCAACCGCAAGGAGATCGAGGAGAAGCTCGAGCGCAAACTCTCGGAGTTCGAATTCGCCTCGTGGCTGATGTACCCGAAGGTGTTTACGGATTTCGCCGGCGCGCAGGAAACCTACGGTCCGGTCAGCGTCCTGCCGACGCCGACCTATTTCTACGGCATGAAGCCGGAAGACGAGATATTCGTCGATATCGAGAAGGGCAAGACGCTGGTGGTGCGCTGCCTTGCCATCGGCGATGTCGACGAAAAGGGCATGGTCACCGTGTTCTTCGAGCTCAACGGCCAGCCGCGCCGCGTCAAGGTGCCCGACAGGGCGCATGGCGCGTCCGCCGCCAAGGCCCGCCGCAAGGCCGAGCCCGGCAACGAGGCCCATGTCGGTGCGCCGATGCCGGGTGTCGTCTCCGCACTTTCGGTTGCCGCCGGCCAGGCCGTGAAGGCCGGCGACGTGCTGCTTTCCATCGAGGCGATGAAGATGGAAACGGCGCTGCATGCCGAGCGCGACGGCACCGTCGCCGAGGTGCTGGTCAAGGCCGGCGACCAGATCGATGCCAAGGATCTGCTGATCGTCTTCGGATAAGGTGTATTGATATTCAGATGATGCCGGCCTGACCTCAATCTCAACACACCTTAGGGTGTGCCCAACCCTTCATGCAGCATCGATAACGGCTTGACCCGCCGCCGCCGGTCGGGCATCGAACCGGCTCGAATTTGCCGCCGTCGTCGCCGAGTCGCGGCGCGGAAACGATGTGGAGAAAAAATGGCCGACGATATCACCGATACCAGCCAGACTGTTGCCGCCGGCCAGCTGCGTGCCTTCATCGAGCGCATAGAGCGGCTCGAGGAAGAGAAGAAGACCATTTCCGACGACATCAAGGAAGTGTTCGCCGAGGCCAAGGGCACCGGCTTCGACACCAAGGCGATGCGCACGATCATCCGGCTGCGCAAGAAGGACCAGGCCGAGCGGCAGGAAGAGGAAACTATCCTCGACCTGTACAAGGCCGCGCTCGGCATGGTGTAAGACTAACCGACCCGGCATCCAATGCGGTTGCCGGAGAAACGGTTTGAACCATGAGCGAATTCGACTTCGGCGCCCGCCGTGCTTCTGAATTCCGCCAACGCGGCTTCTGGATGCTGTTCGCCGAGCGGCATCCGGAAGAAAAGCCTCTGATGGCGAGGCGCGGACCCTGGTTCTGGCAACGCGGGCTGCCCGACTTCGCGTTGGTCCTTTCCATGTATGTCGCGCCGGCGCAGAACCATGTCGGCGTCTTCTTCGGCCGCAACGAGAAGTTCGGCGCCACGCAAGCCTGGTCGCGGTTGAAGCCGTTCCAGCCGGCGATCGAAGACAGGCTGAAGCTCAGGCCGGAACAGAGTTGCGAGGGCCTCGGCATCAATTCGATGTGGCGGGTGAATTGTTATGCCGAGGACAATTGGCCGGCTATGACCGACTGGCTGGTGACCGAATGTTCGCGTATCGAACATGCGGTGACCGAAGTCCTGGGGCAGGGGTGATATCAGGTGTTGCCAGAAGGCGTCGGATCCTTCTTCCGCTCACGTTGGCAAGGCCGGGTGCCGCTCGACCGGCTGTTCTGGCGCGACCTTGCCCTTGTCGGCACGGCGCTCAACGTTGCGTCCGCGGTGACCGCGATTATCGTGCTTGCGCTGAAGCTGCCGCTTGTGCTGGTTCTGGCGGTGCATTTCGCGCTGGTGCCCTACAACATCTTCCTGACCTTTGCCGTCTGGCGAACCACGGAAAGGGCCGGTGGCACCAAGGCCTCGTTGATGGCGCTCGGGGCTACATTGTGGCTGATCCTGACGGTCGTGGCCTGATAGCGCGAGACGGGCGCCTGTCGTGTTCGCCGGAGTTCCTGCCGCCCAAAGAAAAGGGCGGCCGCAGCCGCCCTTTCCACTTATCCAGCGATCGTTTGGCTCAAAGCGCGTCGCGCTTTGAATTACTGTTTCTATGCATGTCGTTGTCCCAAAACCGCTGCGCACTTTTGGGCGACTTGCATCAAGCCGCCGGCTCGAATTTCAGCGCCACGCCGTTGATGCAATAGCGCAGGCCGGTCGGCGGCGGGCCGTCCTCGAAGACATGGCCGAGATGGCTGCCGCAGCGGGCGCAGTGGCATTCGGTGCGGACCATGCCGTAGCTGCGGTCGACAGTGTTCTCGACCGAGCCCGGCACCGGATCGTTGAAGCTCGGCCAGCCGGTGCCGCTCTCGAACTTCAGCTTGGATTCAAAAAGCGGCTGGTCACAGCCGACGCAGGAAAAGGTGCCGGCGCGCTTCTCGTAGAGCAAAGCGCAGCTTCCCGGCCGTTCGGTACCGTGGCCGCGCATGACGGCATATTGCTCCGGCGTCAGCCGGGCACGCCATTCGGCGTCGGTACGGGTTACGGGGTAGGTGCGGGTGTCCATTCGATCTCCTCAGCCTTACCGGCTCGCTGCTACAGCGCCGCGCGTCCATCGGACGCGCAAAGGGCGCTGTAGCACTTTTGGCTTTGCGCATGATCCTTTCCGAACCGGAGGTTCGGGGTCATGCGCGGATTGCAACCTCATATTCGCACCAACATAGGCATTTGTTACGCGTCTGCCCAGTTCCGAGAAGCCGGGCAAGGTTCAGTGCTTTCTTGAAAGCTGCTTCGTCGCGCCTTCGAGCCCGGCCAATGTCAACGGAAACATGCGGCCGCCGAAGATGTCGCGGATCATGGCGATCGAATGGGTAAAGCGCCAATTCTCAGGGTTTTCAGGATTGAGCCATACGGCGTTCGGCCATTGCTGCAGCAGGCGGCCGAGCCAGATGCCCCCGGCTTCCGGATTCCAGTGCTCGACCGAGCCACCGGGGTGAGCGATCTCGTAGGGGCTCATCGAGGCATCGCCGACGACGATCACCTTGTAGTCCGGCCCGTATTTGTGGATGAGGTCGAAGGTCGGAATCACCTCGGCATGCCTGCGGCGATTGTCCTTCCACACGCCTTCATAGAGGCAGTTGTGGAAGTAGAAATATTCGAGCTGGCGGAATTCGGCGCGGGCGGCCGAGAACAGCTCCTCGACGCTCTTGATGTGGTCGTCCATCGAGCCGCCGACATCGAAGAACATCAGCAGCTTCACGGCGTTGCGCCGTTCCGGCCGCGTCTGCACGTCGAGATAGCCATGTTCGGCCGTGGCGTGGATGGTGCCGGGCAGGTCGAACTCCTCCTCGGCGCCCTCGCGCACCCAGCGGCGCAGGCGCTTCAGCGCGATCTTGATGTTGCGGGTGCCGAGTTCGACCGCATCGTCGAAATTCCTGAACTCGCGCTTGTCCCAGACTTTGACCGCGCGGCGGTTGCGGCTTTCGTGCTGGCCGATGCGCACGCCTTCGGGATTGTAGCCATAGGCGCCGAAAGGCGAGGTGCCGCCGGTGCCGATCCATTTCGAGCCGCCCTGGTGGCGGCCTTTTTGCTCTTCGAGCCGCTGCTTCAAAGTCTCCATCAGCTTTTCGAAGCCGCCGAGCGCCTCGACCAGCTTTTTCTCTTCGTCGGTCAGGTGCTTTTCGGCAAGGCGGCGCAGCCATTCCTCGGGAATGTTCGCAACGTCGACCGCATCCGGTCCGCCCAGCGCTTCGATGCCCTTGAAGACATGCGCAAACACCTGGTCGAAGCGGTCGATATGGCGCTCGTCCTTCACCAGTGCGGTGCGGGCGAGGTAATAAAAGCCTTCGACGTCATAGTCGACCAGCCCGGCTTCCAGCCCCTCCAGCAGCGACAGATATTCCCGCAGCGAAACGGGAACGCGCGCTGCCTTCAGTTCGAGGAAGAAGGGGATGAACATCGTCGGTTATCTGTGGCCTTCGATCTTCTCTCGTGCGGCGCTTGCAATGAATGCGGAACGCGTCAGGCCACGTCGGCCTGCTTCTTCGTCGATCGCCGCCAGAAGACCGGCGTCGAGCGACAGATTGGCTCGGACGGGCCGGCCGGAGTCGATCAGCACCGGGATCATCACGGCGGATTCGCCGGCGGCAGTATCGAGTTCGTCTTGCAGGAGCAATTGCGCCACCGTACGCGAGACCGGTAACTGCAGATGTTTCGTCGCACGTGCTTCGACCCATTCGCGCACGGCGGAAGTCGCATCGGCAATGGCTTCTTCGGGGCTTGCGCC
Organism: Mesorhizobium sp. M1409; assembly: GCF_040317535.1. Classification (NCBI taxonomy): domain Bacteria; kingdom Pseudomonadati; phylum Pseudomonadota; class Alphaproteobacteria; order Hyphomicrobiales; family Phyllobacteriaceae; genus Mesorhizobium; species Mesorhizobium sp. M1409. The sequence continues at coordinate 129,526 of NZ_JAMYKV010000004.1, read as the reverse complement.
GCCGCCGTGGCAGCCGGGAAGATCAGGGACTCGCACCCCCCAGATGTCCTCTGCCCCATCGAGAATTCCGACATAATGCGTCATGCGGTCTGTCCTCAAATCCATGCAGCCAGTCGGGCGATCGACCGGGCGACACCGGGAGATTGTTCACGATGCCTAGGTACGATGATCATCACCTCTGGCCGTTCCGGATGCTCATACTTGTCGTGCTTGCCGCCGCCGACACTTATCCAGCCATCGCGCAAAAGCCTGATGACAATTTTGCGCGTATTGGTCTCGATCAACGGCATTACACACTCAGATCATGCGCAATATATTGCGCAATGGCGACCATTTCAATCTCCCACTTTCTTCACAATAGATCATACTCGATGAAGCCAGTTCGCCGCGCCACATGGTCGTAGAGCTTGCGCGCGGTGGTGTTGGTCTCGTGCGTCATCCAGTAGACGTTCTTGACGCCGATTTTCGCCGCTTCTTGTTGTACCGCCTTGATCAGCGCCGCGCCGATGCCTTTGCCGCGCACATCCGGGTCGGCAAACAGGTCCTGCAGATAGCAGTTGTTTTTTTCCGACCAGCCGGAGCGGTGGTAGAGATAGTGGGTGAGGCCGACCGCCTTGCCGTCGAGGGTGGCGATGAAGCCCTTCGGTTCGAACTCACTTTCCGTGAACAGCCGTCTCCAGGTGACGGCGTAGACCTCTTGCGGCAGCTTCGTCTCATAGAAGGTGAGGTAGTCGGTCCACAGCCGCCGCCAGTCGGCGTGGTCGGACCGCGCGAGCGGACGGACGACAATCTCAGACATTTCATCTCCTCCGAAGGTTCTGGCCGAACCTGCCTGCCTGTTCGGCTGTCGGCAACGGTCCACAGAAGGGAAAGCGCTGCTGCTGCTACCCTATTGCTGCCTTCGCGCCATGAAGGCCAGCCGTTCGAACAGGTGCACGTCCTGTTCGTTCTTCAACAGCGCGCCATGCAGCTTGGGCAGGGCGTTCTTCGGATCGGCGCGCAGATCCTCCGGCGCGATGTCGTCGGCGACCAGCAGGCGTATCCAGTCGAGCGCCTCGGAGGTCGAAGGCTTCTTCTTCAGCCCCGGCACACCGCGGATCTCGTAGAACTGGGTCAGCGCCGCTCGCACCAGATTCTGCTTGATGCCGGGATAGTGGACATCGACGATTTTGTGCAGCGTGTCGACGTCAGGAAAGCGAATGTAGTGGAAGAAGCAGCGGCGCAGGAAGGCGTCCGGCAGTTCCTTCTCGTTGTTGGAGGTGATGATGACGATCGGCCGGACCGCGGCGCGGATCGTCTCGCCGGTCTCGTAGACGAAGAACTCCATGCGATCGAGTTCCTGCAGCAAATCGTTGGGGAATTCGATGTCGGCCTTGTCGATCTCGTCGATCAAGAGCACGATCTTCTTGCCGGCCGCGAACGCCTCCCAAAGCTTGCCGCGCTTGATGTAGTTCCTGATGTCGTTGAACCTGATATCGCCAAGCTGGCTGTCGCGCAGGCGCGAGACGGCGTCATACTCGTAAAGACCTTGCTGCGCCCTGGTCGTCGACTTGACGTGCCATTCGATCAGGTCGAGGCCAAGTGCCGCCGCCACCTGGCGCGCCAGTTCCGTCTTGCCTGTTCCCGGCTCGCCCTTGACCAGCAAGGGCCGTTCCAGCGCGATCGCCGCGTTGACGGCCACCATCAGATCCTTGTCGGCGACATAGGCCGCCGTGCCTTCGAAACGCATTTTTGCTCCCTGGTTGCCATGACAACCGTAAGGAGGCGGACTTGCCAGTGCAAGGCACGGCGGCGAACGGCGCTGAACAGGGGTAACGGATTCGCAGAGAATAAAGTCGCCGGCAACGCTGTCTCTCTGGCGCTTGCCCGATGAGCAGCCTATATTGCAGATGACGGTCTGTGCTTCCCGGCAGGAGAACATTTTCCCCGGGGCCTTAACGATCCTTAGGGAGCTGTCCCTGGGAAGACCCGTGGGTTTTCTCACACGGCGCCCACCTACTTTGTAGGTTCCCGGGATCGCTCTCTCCACCGGTTGTGTGGACCGTCACTATTGCCTCGCGTCCACGCATTTCGGTGGATGATGCGGTGGAAACCGTCGCTCCCAACACTCCACCCAGCCCTGTCCTTTTCTACCTTGGCCGCATGACCTCTCCCAGAGACCTGAAAAAGCAGCTTCGCCGCGAGGCACTCGGGCGCCGCGACGCGCTCGATGAGTTCTGGCGGGTCGAGGTCGCGCTCGAAATGGCCGAGACGGCGCGCGATCACCTCCACATCGAGGCGGGCCAGATCGTTTCCGGCTTCTGGCCGATGCGTTCGGAAGTCGACGTCAGGCCGCTGATGTTTGCCTTGCGCGAGAAGGGCGCACGGCTTTGCCTGCCGGCCATTCTCGACAAGACCACCATCGTCTTTCGCGAGCTGGTGCGCGGCGCGCCGATGGTCGACATGGGTTTTGGTACGATCGGCCCGCATGAGGAAGCCGAGGTGCTCGACCCCTCGGTGATGCTGGTTCCGCTCGCCGCCTTCGATGCGCGCGGCCATCGCATCGGCTATGGCGCCGGCTACTACGACCGCGCTATCGCCAGGCTGATCGACAACGGACAGCCGCCGCGACTGATCGGCATCGCCTTTGATTGCCAAGAGGTGGCGCAGGTGCCGGATGAGGAGCATGACGTCATCATCGCGGAAATACTCACCGAGAGCGGGTTGCGCCGCTTCGTGCCAAAATTGTAGATAAATGGACGCATGATCTTCCACTGGCGTCATGCAACTTTTGCTTTGCTGACTTTCGGTGCGGGATCTTATGAGACTTCTCTTCCTCGGTGACATGGTTGGAAAAACGGGACGCACGGCGGTGTGGGAACAACTGCCGGGGCTGATCTCCGATTTCAAACTCGATTTCGTGATCGTCAACGGCGAGAATGCCGCCGGCGGCTTCGGCATTACCGAAGACATCTTTCGCGAGACGATCGCGGCCGGCGCCGATGTCGTCACCACCGGCAACCATGTCTGGGACCAGCGCGACGCTTTGGCCTTCGCGCCGCGCGAAGAGCGCTTCCTGCGCCCCTCCAACTTTCCCAAGGGCACGCCCGGACGCGGCTCCGGCGTCTACATCGCCAGGAGCGGCGCGCGCGTGCTGGTCGCCAACATCATGGGCCGCGTGTTCATGCATCCCGAGCTCGACGACCCGTTCCAGGCCGGCGAACGCGAGCTTGCCGCCTGCCCGCTCGGCGAGCAGGCGGACGCGGTGGTCATCGACTTCCACGCCGAGGCGACCTCGGAAAAGATGTGCTTCGCGCATTTCGTCGATGGCCGCGCCAGCCTCGTCATCGGGACCCACACCCACCAGCCGACCGGCGATCACCAGATCCTCAATGGCGGCACTGGCTATATGTCCGACGCCGGCATGTGCGGCGACTATGATTCCTCGCTCGGCATGGACAAGGAGGAACCGCTCAACCGGTTCCTGTCGAAGGTACCGAAAGGGCGCTTCGAGGCCGCGACCGGACCGGCGACATTGTGCGGCGTCGGCGTCGATATTTCCGACCGCACCGGGCTGACCGAGCGGATCGCGCCGTTTCGTCGCGGCCCACGGCTGGAGGAAACCGCGCCGTCCTTCTGGTCGTGACATTGATATAGGCGCGCTTAGTACCTAATTGCCGGCGACACTGCTCTAGATCGTTAAAAGAGGGGACGACCTCCATGCAGCTCATCGAATTCCTGGCGCCGCATTTTCAATTCGTGTCCGATCCAACAGCCTGGGTCGCGCTGCTGACGCTGGTGGTGCTCGAGATCGTCCTCGGCATCGACAATCTGATCTTCATCTCGATCCTGACCAACAAGCTGCCGCAAGCGCAAAGGGCCCGCGCCCGCCGGCTCGGCATTTCGGCGGCGCTGATCATGCGGCTGGTGCTGTTGGCCACCATTTCCATCATCGTCCAACTGACGACGCCGGTCTTTACGGCCCTCGGCCACGGCTTCTCCTGGCGCGACCTGATCCTGATCGCAGGCGGCCTGTTCCTGGTCTGGAAGGCGACCAAGGAGATCCATCACACGGTCGATCCCGACGACCACAGGGATACGATGCTGGGCGAGACGCTGCAGATCAGCCTTGCCGGCGCGATCTTCCAGATATTGCTGCTCGACCTCGTCTTCTCGATCGATTCGATCATCACCGCCGTCGGCATGACCGACGAGATTGCCATCATGTACATCGCCGTGATCGTCGCGGTGAGCGTGATGATGCTGGCGGCCGGACCGCTGGCGGATTTCATCGCCAGGAACCCGAGCATCGTCATGCTGGCGCTGGGCTTCCTTTTGATGATCGGCATGACGCTGATCGCCGACGGCATGGGTTACCATGTGCCGAAGGGTTATATTTACGCGGCGATGGGCTTTTCGGCGCTGGTCGAGGGGCTCAACATGCTGGCGCGGCGGCGCAAGAAGGCGAAGTCGGGCGGCGGGCACTGAGGAAACTAATTGGTCGGCACACTCTTCGGGTGACGGTCGCCGATCAGGCCGAGCGTCAGGCCTTGCTCCAGCCACGCCTTGGCGCCGGCCAGCACGAGGGTGAAGCCGCCGGTTGAATCGACGGCTTCTTTTACTTGCTGATCGCCGTTGCCGGCGAAGCCGAAATTGCGAACCTCCAGAAAGGTCGCGTCGCCTGGCATTTCCGTGAAGGTCCAGACCACCGTGGTCGGCGGATCGCTCCACCGACCGCGCCTTCCCGCCAGCCGCTCTCGGCGATGGTGACGAAGGTACCGCCATCGTCGAGCGGCTCGAAATTCATCTCGATGCGGGTCTTGTAGGCGGGCTTGCCGTCGGCGTCGGTGGCATCCCAGCGCAGCACGATGCGCCTGCACCGTGATGCTGCATCTCAAGGTGCTGGAGGAGGCCGACCTGATCGTCGCGCGGCGCGACGGACGCGAGCGCTGGAACCATCTCAACGCGCTGCCGATCAAGCAGATCCACGACCGCTGGATCAGCCAGTATGCAGGCCACGCGCTCAGCATTATCGACCGAAGTCGGATCTGGAGGCGTGAGCGATGGCGGCGACCCATGTCGTGCGTCCCCTACGCCGTGTGGCTGGACGAATTGAGCCGATTTATCTATAAGCCGGCCATTCCGACAGAGAACGCCGTGCTTCCACGAGTTGCACCTGGGACGCTCTGAAATTTTGAATTCGAGCATTGCGGAAGACGAAGGTGAGATCACCTCGCTTCGGGATGCTCTAGCCGAGAAGACGACAGGGGTGCCATGGCTGGCCATTCACAGTTCAAGAACATCATGCACCGCAAGGGCCGCCAGGATGCGGTGCGGTCGAAAATGTTCTCCAAGCTGGCGCGCGAAATCACCGTCGCCGCCAAGAGCGGGACGCCCGATCCATCGATGAACCCGCGCCTGCGCCTGGCGATCCAGAACGCAAAGGCGGTGTCGATGCCGAAAGACAACATCCAGCGCGCCGTCAACAAGGCCTCGATGGGTGACGCCGAAAATTACGAAGCCGTGCGTTATGAGGGCTATGGTCCAGGTGGCGTCGCCGTCATCGTCGAGGCCCTGACCGACAACCGCAACCGTTCGGCGTCGAACGTGCGCGCCGCCTTCACCAAGGCCGGCGGAGCGATGGGCGAAACCGGCTCGGTGTCGTTCATGTGGGACCGTGCCGGCGAGATCTACTATCCGGCAGCGGCCGGCAGCGCCGACAAGATCATGGATGCGGCGATCGAGGCCGGCGCCGATGATGTGGAGTCCGACGAAGAAGGCCACACGATCTATTGCGCCTTCGAAAATCTCGGCGAGGTATCGAAGGCGCTGGAAGGCGCGCTCGGCGAGGCCGAATCGGTGAAGCCGATCTGGCGGCCGCAAAACAATGTTCCGGTCGACGAGGAGCGGGCCCAGTCGCTGATGAAGCTGGTCGCCACGCTCGAGGATGACGACGACGTGCAAAGCGTCTACGCCAACTTCGAGGTCGATGACGAGACCATGGCAAAGCTCAGCGCGGCATGAGCGAAAAAGCGCTTCCCATCATCCGCATCACCTATTGCACGCAGTGCCAATGGCTGCTGCGTGCCAGCTGGATGGCGCAGGAGCTACTGTCGACCTTCGGCACCGATCTCGGCGAGGTGACGCTGGTGCCCGGCACCGGCGGCATCTTCACCATTTCCTGCAACGACACTCTGGTCTGGGACCGCAAGCGCGATGGCGGCTTTCCAGACGCAGCCAAACTCAAGCAGCTTGTGCGCGACGTCATCGATCCGGATCGCGATCTCGGCCATTCGGATCGGAAAACAAAGGCCTGAAGGTCGCCGGCACCGCCGTCATTTGGGCCGCAAGGCTCCGAAGGCGGCGCCTATGGCAATGCCCATAGCGATGCCGATTGGCAGATCATCCAGAGCGGCACCGATCGCCGTGCCGACACCAACTCCGATTGCCATGCCGAAGGCCATGTTTGAGTACTGATCCTTCAAAACGCATCTCGCAAACGATCGCCGTGAATTTCAAGCGCGGAGACACACTGTCGATCACCGGCGGCTCCGCGCGTTGTCGTCAACGCACAGCGAACCAGAAGGATGCCAATGCGGCTATGCCGCTGATGGTGCGGACATGGTTCCACATCACCCATTCATTGAGGTAGCGCGACCACAGGCTTGCGCCGCTGGCGCTTGCCGGATCGACGGCGGCGAGCGCATCGTTGAGCGGGACGTTGAAAACCATCGTCACCACCACGACGCCGATCAGATAGACCAGGCTGCCGGCAATCAGCCAGAGCGAACCCGGCTGGCTCCAGCCCATCACCGCGCCGGCACCGACAATGAGGCACGCAAGCGCCGTGCCGAACAACGCTGTCATGAACAGCGGCGTCACAGCCGTCACGTTGATCGAATTCATCGCGGCGATGCCGCCGGCGGCCGGCATGCGTGCGAGGCCCGGCACGACGAAGCTGGAAAAGGCGAAGAAGACGCCGCCGATGATTCCCGAGCCGATTGCGGCGACGAAGACGAGGATGGGTAGAAGTTTGGCAATCATGTCATTGCTCCAGATGCCTGTTGCGGGTTCTTCGGCATTTAAAATGTGACTAATCCTCACATTTGTAAAACGTGATAAACACTCGTATTTTCCTAGTCAAGCGATTTTTCCGGCACTGGAGTTAGCAATGGAAGACACGGCCGCGCGGATTTCCCCTCAGGAGCAGGTCGCTTCGCCGCGCCGGGCGCCGAGCCAGCAGCGCAGTCGCGAGCGGGTCGAGCGCATGCTCGCCGCCGCTTCGGCGCTGATTGCCGAGCAAGGCAGCGACGCCATGCGCATGGGTGAAGTGGCGGAGCGGGCAGGGGTATCGATCGGCTCACTCTACCAGTTCTTTCCGGACAAGCGGGCGATCATCTGGGCACTGGCCGAGCGCTACACCGCAGAGAGCCAGGCCTGCATCTCGGCCGCACTCGCCGGCGTCGGCGATGCCGAAGGCCTGAGCCAAGCGTTTTCGGAGCTGGTCGATATCTATTACCGGTTGTTCCTGGCCGAGCCGGTGATGCGCGACATCTGGTCGGGTACGCAGGCCGACAAGGCGCTGCGACAGCTCGAACTCGCCGACAGCCGGGCCAATGCGGAGTTTCTGTCCGCGGTGCTGAAACGGCTGCGACCGACGGCCGATCCGGTGGCGCTGGAAACGACGGCGTTCCTGGTCTGGCAGATGGGTGAAGCCGCCATGCGGCTGGCGATCTCGGTCGAGCGCCAGGAGGGCGACAGGCTGGTCGCCGCTTACAAGCGGATGGCGCTCAGGGAATTGCTGGCTGAATAGCAGGCGGAAAAGCGCGAGGATGAATGCTGCAACAAAAAACCCGCCACAAGGGCGGGTTTTCCGATCCGAGAAAGATTATCGCGCTTAGAGGCCGAAACCTTCGAAACGCTTCTTGAACTTCGACAGGCGGCCGCCGCGGTCGAGCAGGGTCTGCTGGCCGCCGGTCCAGGCCGGGTGGGTGGTCGGGTCAATATCGAGGTTCATCGTATCGCCTTCCTTGCCCCAGGTCGAACGGGTCGTGTATTCGGTGCCGTCGGTCATGACGACCTTGATGGTGTGGTAATCGGGATGAATGTCGGTCTTCATGGTTCGGTTCCTGGCTTGCCGGCGCTGCTGACGGGCATGAGCCTGCGTCGATGCGCCCCTTTTTAAAACTCGAAGCCGCAGCTATTGAGGAGCCACGGCTTCTAAAACGGTCGGCGAGCCTATACATCAGCCGGAATTGAATCACAAGGCCGCGGCAAGCGCATATTGAAGCGCATGCCTCAAGGGCGGCTAGAGGAAACACTGGGATGGCGCAAATCAGCAGCGCAGACGAGCGCCGGCGCTCGCTCAAGCCGCTCGGGCGCCTGTTTCCGTACATCACGCACTATCGCACGCTGGTCATCGGCGCCATCATCTCACTGGTCATCGCCGCGACAACGACCTTGGCGCTGCCGCTGGCGGTACGGCGCATGATCGATCATGGGTTCTCGTCGGCCAACACCATTTTCATCGCCGAATATTTCGCCGCGCTGGTGGCGATGGCCGCGCTGCTGGCGGCGGCATCGGCCGGCCGCTACTATTTCGTCATCACGCTCGGCGAACGCGTCGTCGCCGACATCCGCCGTGATGTCTTTGCTCATGTGACGACGCTGTCCCCTTCCTTCTTCGATACCGCCCAGTCGGGCGAGATCGTGTCGCGGCTCGCCGCCGACACGACGCAGGTCAAGTCGGCGGTCGGGGCGACGGCCTCGGTCGCGCTGCGCAACGTCATCCTTGGCCTCGGCGCGGTGGGGATGATGGTAATCACCAGCCCGAAACTGTCCGGCCTCGTCATTGCCGTCATTCCCGTCATCGTGCTGCCGCTGGTCGCCTTCGGCCGTTCGGTGCGACGCAAGTCCCGACAGGCGCAGGATACGCTGGCCGATGCCACAGCCTATGCGAGCGAACAGATCGGCGCGGTGCGCACGCTGCAGGCCTTCACCAACGAGAAGCTGGTCACCGGCCATTTCTCCGCCGCGGTGGAAGCCGCTTTCGAGGCGGCGCGCGCCTCGATCTTCGCGCGCTCCTTCCTCACTTTCTTTGCCATTTTCACCATCTTCTCGTCGGTCGTGGCGGTGCTGTGGTTCGGCTCGCGCGACGTGCTCGAAGGCTCGATAACGCCGGGCACGCTCGGTCAGTTCCTGCTCTATTCGGTGTTCGCCGCCGGCGCGCTGGGCGCGCTGTCGGAGGTGTGGGGCGAGCTTGCGCAAGCGGCGGGTGCCGCCGAACGGCTGACCGAGATCCTGGCCGAGAAACCGGCGATCCATGCTCCGGCAGATCCGAAGCCACTGCCCGCGGTCGCAAAAGGCGAGATAGTCTTCGACAATGTCTCCTTCTCCTACCCGGCACGGCCCGATCGCGCCGCCGTGCACGGTTTGAGCTTTCAGGTCATGCCCGGGGAAACGGTGGCGATCGTTGGGCCGTCAGGGGCCGGCAAGAGCACGGTGTTTTCGCTGATCCTGCGCTTCTACGATCCCGAAACAGGCAAGATCCTGATCGATGGCATCGACGTGCGCGAGGCCGATCCCGTTTCGGTCCGCCAGCGCATCGCCATCGTGCCGCAGGACGTCACCATCTTCGCCGCCACCGCGCGCGACAATATCGGCTTCGGCCGGCCGGGCGCCAGCAAGGCCGAGATCGACACGGCGGCGAAGGACGCGCTGGCCGACGAATTCATCCTCAGGCTGGAAAAAGGCTATGACAGCCAGGTCGGCGAACGCGGCGTGACGCTGTCCGGCGGCCAGCGCCAGCGGGTGGCGATCGCCCGCGCCATCCTGCGCGACGCGCCGATCCTGCTGCTCGACGAAGCCACCTCGGCGCTAGACGCCGAAAGCGAGACGCTGGTGCAGATGGCGCTGGAACGCCTGATGCAGGGCCGCACCACCATCGTCATCGCCCACCGGCTGGCAACCGTGTTGAAGGCCGACAGGATCCTGGTCATGGATGGTGGCTCGATCGTCGAGGAAGGCACGCATCAGAGCCTTGTCGCCAAGGGCGGCATTTATGCGCGCTTGGCCAAGCTGCAGTTCGAAACCGGCGCCAGCGCCTTCAAGGGGGCGGCGGAGTAGTTCAAGCTGTCTGCAATCTTGAAGTGGCGGCCGCCCTACGCGGCTCCATAGCGCTGCTTCAGATGGTTCACGAAATAGGTGGCGTTGAGCTTTTCGCCGGTGGCGCGTTCGAGCAGGTCCGGCGTCGACCAGCATGATCCCTGCGACCAGATTTTTTGGCGGCGCCAGTCGTTGATCGCCTCGAAATTACCTTTGGCAAGATCCTCGTCGGCTAAAGGATGTTCCCGCGTCAGCGCCGCCCATTGCTGCGCCGCCATCATCGCGCCCAGCGTATAGGAGGGGAAGTAGCCGAAGGCGGCGCCCGGCCAATGCACGTCCTGCATAGGCCCGTCGGCGGGGTTGTCGATGGTGGAGAGACCAAGATAGTCGCGCATCTTGGCGTCCCAGGCTTCGGGCAGGTCGGCCACCTCCAGCCGGCCCGAGACGAGGTCCTGTTCCAGTTCGTAGCGCAGGATGACATGCAGGGGATAGGTCACCTCGTCGGCATCGACACGGATCAGGCCGCGCTCGACGCGATGCACATGCGGCAGGATGTCGTCGAGCGACCAGGCTTCGCCGAGATGCTTTTCGACCACCGGCAGCGCCCAGCGCCAGAAGGCCGGGTTGCGGCCGAGCTGCTTCTCGACGAACAGGCTCTGGCTTTCATGCACGGCCATGCCGCGCGCCTTGCCGAGCGGCCAGTGCGACCATGCCTTCGGCAGGTTCTGTTCGTAGAGCGCATGGCCGGTCTCGTGCAGCACGCCCATCAGCGCCGACAGGAAATCAGACGTCTTGTAGCGGGTGGTGATGCGCACGTCGCTCGGCACGCCACCGCAGAAAGGATGGTGCGACACCGATAGCGACCCGTGTGTCAGGTCGAAGCCGACCGCCGCCATCATGGCGAGGCCGAGCTCGCGCTGCCGGTCGATCGCATAGGTGCCCGACAGCGGCTTCAACGGGCGCTTACGCAGCCGCGTTTCCTGGATCGCAAGCGCCTCCGGCACAAAGCTTTTCAGGAAAGCCTTCAGATCGGTGAACACAGGCGTGATGTCGGCGGTGCGGTTGCCGGGATCGTATTGCTCCATCAGCGCGTCATAGGGGGCAAGGCCGAGCACGTCGGCACGCAGCGCCGCCTCCTCGCGCACCAGCGTCACCACGCCCTCCAGCGCCGGCTGGAAGCCCGCCCAGTCGTTCTTGGCGCGCAAGTCGCGCCACAGCTGCTCGCAACGCATGCGCGCGGTCGTCTGGCGTTCGACGAATTCGACCGGCAGGCAGGTCAGATTGGTGTATTGCCGCCGCAGTTCCGCGACAGCAGCCCGTTGCTCCTCACCGAGCGCTTCGCCTTCGGCCGCGGCGATCCAGTCCGCTATCTCCGGCGCCGTTGCCCTGGTGTGATACATGCCGGCCAGTGCCGACATCGCCTCGGCGCGCTTCTCGCCACCGCCGACAGCCATGTGGGTGGCTTCGTCGGCGCCGAGGATGGCCAGCGCATGCTCGAGCGCTTCGAGCTTGTGGCCGAGGTCATCGAGTTTCTGAAAGGACATGGCGGCTTCCGTGATTGAGGACGGCGCGAAAAGATACCAACACAAAGACGTTTGCAACCCTCAGGCACGGTGCGGGGGACGCGTCTTGCGCAGGTGCGGTCATGCGTGAAATGCTGCCGGCAACAATTGAGGGGGAACAACATGATCGGCAACATCCTGGTGGGACTGGTGGCCTTGATCCATATCTACATCGTCTACCTCGAAATGGTGCTGTGGGACACGCCGCGCGGACGCAAGGCTTTCAATCTGACACCCGAATTCGCCAGCGCCTCGAAGGTGCTCGCCGCCAATCAGGGGCTCTACAATGGTTTCCTCGCAGCCGGCCTGATCTGGGGACTTTACCTCGGTGCGGCCGGTCTCCAGGTCAAGGTTTTCTTCCTGTTGTGCGTAACCATTGCCGGCCTCTATGGCGCGGCAACGGTCGGCCGCAAGATCCTGTTCATCCAGACCGTGCCGGCGGTAGTTGCCCTGATCGCGGTCTGGCTTGGCTGGTAGGAAGCTGGGGTGGTAAAAAAAGCCCGCGGGATTGGCCCCCCGAGGGCGTCAGGCGGCCCCTTCCTCTTGGACCGTTTCAGGCGCTGTGGCCTCAGCCGTTCGGGTAGTTGCCGCCGTGATGATGGATCAACGTTCGGTGAGCTTCAGTTCAATGCGCCGGTTCTTGTTGCGCGCCTCTTCGGTGTCGGCGGGATCGAGCGGCTGGAACTCGCCGAAACCGGCGGCGACGAGCCGGTTGGCCGGCACGCCATTCTCGATCAAGAATTTTACCACCGAGGTCGAACGCGCCGTCGACAACTCCCAATTGTCGCGGTAGCGGCCGGTGCCGGAAAGCGGCTTGTTGTCGGTATGGCCGTCGACGCGCAGCACCCAGTTGATCTCGGGCGGGATTTCCTTCTGCAGCTCGATGATGGCGTCGGCGAGCTTCTTCATCTCGACCTTGCCGGCATCGTTGATCACCTCGGAGCCGGTCGGGAACAGCACTTCCGACTGGAAGACGAAGCGGTCGCCGACGATGCGGATGTTCTCGCGGTCGGCGAGGATTTCGCGCAAACGGCCGAAGAAATCGGAGCGGTAGCGGTTCAATTCCTGCACGCGCTGCGCCAGTGCGACGTTCAGGCGGCGGCCGAGATCGGCTATCTTGGTGTTGGAATCGCGGTCACGGGTTTCGGAGACGTTGAGCGCATCCTCGAGCGCGCCGATCTGCTTGCGCAAAGCCGCGATCTGCTGGTTGAGGATCTCGACCTGGCTCAGCGCCTGCTGACTGATCTGGCGCTGGTTGTCGAGTTCGCCGCCCAGCGCCGCGGCGCGCTGGTTGGCGGCGTCGCCGGCACCCGCACCTTGCGCCAGCAATTGTTCGAGCCGGCTCTTTTCCGCTTCAGCCGCCGACAGCGACGCCTGCAGATTGGCCAGCGAGTCATCCTTGTCCTGCGTTGACGAGCGCTCCAGCGCCAGAAGCTGGGTCAATTCGTTGATCTGCGAGTTGAGGCGCGTGAGCGCCGTATCCTTGCCTGAGAGTTCGCGGCCGAGCAGGAACTGCGCCAGAACGAAGACGGTGAGCAGGAACATGATGGCCAGCAGCAGCGTCGACAGCGCGTCGACGAAGCCCGGCCAATAGTCGATGCGGCGATCGGTGCGCCGGCCCCTGGCAAGTGCCACGTCAATGCACCCCTGGCTTCTTCAGGGCGTCGGCGATCTTTTCCAGCGTGTTGCGCATCGCCTTCTGCTCGTCGGACTGGGCCTCGACCCAGTCGCGCATGATCTGCTGTTCCGAGCGCATGTTCTTGACCAGGCCGGAAATGCCGTCGGCGAGATTGGCCATGGCGGTGGCGACGCGCGGATTGGAGCCGCCGCCATTCTCCTGCATGCTGCGCAGTCTTTCCGACAGGACCCGGATCTCGTCCGAGGATTCGGTCTTGGCCGGGTCGGCGACGACAATGTCGGACGACAGGTCCGTAACCGAGGACAGCCAGTTTTCCAGTTCGGTGTAGAAGCGCGTCTGGGCACGGCCGGCCTGCAGGTCGAGGAAGCCGAGCACCAGGGAGCCGGACAGGCCGAACAGCGAGGACGAGAAGGCCGTGCCCATGCCGGCCAGCGGCGCGGACAGCCCTTGCTTCAGCGAATCGAGCACCGCCGCGGCGTCACCGGTGCCCGGGTCGAGCGATTCGATGGTCTCGCGGATCGAGCCGATGGTGTTCAACAGGCCCCAGAAGGTGCCGAGCAGGCCTAGGAACACCAGCAGGCCGACGAGGTAGCGCGAGGTGTCGCGGCTTTCGTCGAGGCGCGTGGCGATGGAATCGAGCATCGTGCGCATCGAACTGGTCGAGAATGCCGTGGCCGAGGAGCGGCCGATCATCGCCTTCATTGGCGCCAGCAGCACCGGTTCGGTGGTCTCCGAGCCGGCCCGGAAGGAGTTGACCCACCGAACTTCGCGAAACAGCCGGCCGACTTGGGCGAAGGCCAAGAGGATGCCGACCACCAGGACGCCCACGATCAGCCCGTTGAGGCCGGGATTGCTGCCAAAGGCGGTCGAGATCTGCCGGGTCAGGATGGCTGCGATGAAGGCGACGATGACCAGGAAGATCATCATGGTCAGCAGGAAGACCTGCGGGCTTGAGAGTTTGTGCGGGTCGTAGATCAGGACGTCAGAGCGTCTGCCCATGCCGAAGGATTTGAGAAAAGCCATCCGTGCCCCGTTTCCGATGCCGCCGCCGATCACGTAAACCGCGACTCTAAACGGAATTGTGACCAAATTGAATGGCGCTTGGCAAGATTGACGCGTCGACTCTGTGTCAGAGCCGATTGATGACCAGACAGTCGACCATGGCGGCCAGATGCAGGCCGGCGCCGGTGACGACGAAACCGTGCCACAGCGCATTGTGGAAGCGCAGCCCCTTCCAGGCGAAGAAGACGACGCCGCAGGAGTAGACGATGCCGCCGGCGACGATGAGGGCGATCGATGTCGTCGGCAGCGTCTGGACCAGCGGCTTGACCAGGATGATGCCGCTCCAGCCGATGGCGAGATAGAAGCCGATGGCCAGCCGGTCGAAACGGCCGGGAAAAAATACCTTGACGGCAATGCCCAGCACCGCCGCGGTCCAGACCAGGACAATCATCCAGCGCGCCAACGGCGAGCCTTCGAGCTGGGCCAGGAAAGGCGTGTAGGTCGCGGCGATCAGCAGATAGATCGCGGCGTGATCGAAACGCCGCAAGACCCATTTCGCCGGCGACGACACTGGCCACAGATTGTAGGTCATCGACACCGACAGCACGGTAAGCAGCGAGACCACATAGAAGGCGGCGGCAATGTATTCGCCCGGCCCGACACGAAAGGCCGACAGCGCCAGCAATGCCGAACCGACCGATATCGCCAGCACGATGCCGACCGCGTGGACGATGCCGTCAGCGATCATCTCGGCGCGCGAATAGTGCCAGCGTCCGATGAATGGGATGTCGGGGGTGGGATTGATGTCGTTCACTGCCGGGTTTCCTGCGCCGAGCGCTCCAATTTGGACGCTCGCCGGGCAGTATTTCAAGTCTTGTTTGCGGTTTTACGACTGCGGCGCTTCAGCGCGGCATGCCTTCAACGCGGCTTGGCTGTCAACGAGAGGAGAGCGGCTTCTTCACGGCCTTCAGCAGGGCTCGCTGGATGATCTCGTTGCCGGCGACAACCGAGCCGTTGTCGAGCATGTCCTGGCCGCCATCCATGTCGGAGACAAAGCCGCCCGCCTCGCGGATCAGAAGCAGCCCGGCGGCGATATCCCAGGGGGACAGGCCCGTTTCCCAGAACCCGTCCATGCGGCCGGCGGCGATATAGGCAAGGTCGAGCGAGGCGGAGCCCATGCGGCGGACGCCGGAGACTTCGGCCATGACATTGCGCAGCTCGACGAGGAAATTGCCGTGATGACCACGGCCGAGATGCGGCATGCCGCAGCCGATCACCGTGTCGACCAGTTTGATGCGTCCGGCGACGCGCAAGCGGCGGTCGTTCATGAAGGCGCCGCCGCCGCGTTCGCAGGTGTAGAGCTCGTCCATCGCCGGGTTGTAGATGACGCCGGCAACGATCTGCCCCTGGCGTTCCAACGCGATCGAAACGGCAAAGAGCGGGATGCCGTGCAGGAAATTGGTGGTGCCGTCGAGCGGGTCGACGATCCAGCGATGCTGGGCGTCGTCACCCTCGACCGCGCCGCGCTCTTCCATCAGGAACGAATAGCCCGGCCGTGCCTTGGACAGCTCGGCAAAGAGGATGTCCTCGGCCTTGCGGTCGGCCTGGCTGACGTAATCGCCGGGGCCTTTCATCGAGACCTGCAGGTTCTGCACCTCGCCGAAGTCGCGCGATAGCGAGCGGCCGGCTTTCATTGCGGCCTGGACCATGACGTTGAGAAGGGCTGAGCGTGCCATAGTGGTTCTTCCTGCTGCTGCGTGTCAGTCCGCGCGGCGCACGTAAGTGATTTCGTTGGTGTCGACGATGATGCGCTCGCCGGCGCCGATGAATGGCGGCACCAGCACGCGGATGCCGTTTTCCAGGATCGCGGGCTTGTAGGACGATGCCGCCGTCTGGCCCTTCACCACCGGGTCGGCCTCGGTGATGGTCAGCGTCACATAGTCGGGCAGCGATATGCCGATCGGCCTCTCTTCGTAGAGCTGAACCGTCACCATCATGCCGTCCTGCAGGAAGGCGGCGCGATCGCCGACGAAGTCCTTGTTCAATTCGAGCTGCTCGTAGCTCTGGGTGTCCATGAACACCAGCGCGTCTTCCTGCGCGTAGAGAAAGGAAAAATCCTTCAGGTCGAGCCGGATCTGCTCGACCGTCTCGGCCGAGCGGAAGCGCTCGTTGAGCTTGGTGCCGTTGATGAGGTTCTTCAGTTCGACCTGGTTGTAGGCGCCGCCCTTGCCGGGCTTGACGGTGTTGGTCCTGACCGCCACCCAAAGGCCGCCATCATGCTCGATGACATAGCCGGGACGGATTTCGTTGCCATTGATCTTGGCCATGATGAGGTGATCCGGAATGATACCAACGGCCTGGCTGTTGGTATGGGGTGTTCGCTGGGAAAGCGATTTCGGCTCCCAAGACCACAAATCGTCAGAAGAGGCAAGGGAGCGCCAAGTCGGCAACGAACCGGAGAGGCGGTTACGGCAGGCGGTTCGCCTTCTGCAATGCCTGCTTGGTCTCGTCGTCGCTCAACCCTTGCAGGAAGTCGTCCATCTGCGGATCGATGAGGCCGGCGCGGCGGGCAACGATGTACCAAGCGCCGGCGAGGACAAGGTCCGGATCGGTGCCGATGCCTTGCATATAGAGTTTTGCCAGGCGGTTCTCGGCGGCGACATTGCCGCCTTCCGCCGCCTGTTTCGTCCAGCCGAAGGCGGATTTCAGGTCGCGCGCACCGCCGCGGCCTTCGATCATCCAGGCGGCGAGGTCGATCTGCGCGGTGTCGTAGTTCTGTCGTGCCGCCTGCGCCAGCAGTCGCCTTGCCTGCGCATCGTCACGCGGCCTGCCGCCGACTCCATTGGCGTAGATCTGCGACATCGCATACTGCGCGTCGGCAAGGCCCGTCGCGGCGGCGCGCTCATAGTAGGAGACCGCCTTCGCGATGCCGGCGTCGCCGGGGTCCTGCTGAACCAGCATCTGCGCGAAATTGAATTGCGCCAGCCGGTTGCCGGCTTCGGCGGCGGCCTGCATCAACGCATAGGCCTCCTTTTCGTCCTTCTTCACGTAGCGGCCGTCAAGCAGCATCAGGGCGTACTGGAACTGCGCTTCGGGCACGCCCTGCTCGGCGGCCAGCGCGTACCATTTCGCCGCCTCAGCCGAATTGAGCGGCACACCAAGCCCGCGCGACAGGATCTCGGCGACGAGCGTCTGCGCCGCCGGATCGCCGTTTTGCGCCCGGAGCAGCGCCAGATTGTAGGCCGTCTTGTAGAGCCCGCGCTGGAAGGCGCCATAGGCCGCGTCGGCGGGTTTTGCGCCGAAGCGGTCAGGGTTGATGGTGTCGGCCGACGGCAGCGGCGCGGGCTCGGCCGTGGTGGCGGGCTGCGGCAGCGGCTTGTCGATCGGCTTGTCGGTGTGAATGCCGATTTCCGGCTTGGGCCGCGGGATGGTCTCCGCGGCCGCTGCCTGGACCATCAGCGCCGCAAGCAGAGCCTGGAGGGGAAGCCTCGCCGAGGGCACGTCAGTCCTCGAAGCGAGGCGCGGTCTCGTCGAGCAGCGCGTTGGCGCTGGCGACCGCTGTCTTGGGATCGGTGCCGTCGGCGAACACAGCGCTCGACAGCGCCACGAATTCGGCACCCGTGGCGCCTACCGCTTCGACCGAGGCGATGTCGGATCCGGCCATGACGATGCACGGGATCTGGATCATATCCGCCCACCATCTGCCGAGCGACAGGTTGCGCGGGTGCGGTTCGGGTTTGTTGTCGTAACCGAAGCGGCCGAAGAAGATGTAGTCGGGCCGTGTCTCGCCGAGTTCGAGCGCGTTGTCACGCGTTTTGGCGCCGCCGGTGCCGACCATCATCCTTGCCTGGAAATGCTCGATCGTCTCGGCCAGCTCGGCCTTGGAGACCTCGACATGGATGCCGTCGGCCTGGACGCGGCCGGCTATGCGGGTGTCGCCGGCGATAATAACGGCCGCGCCGGCGGCTTGCGCTGCCGGCACGATCTGTTCGGCGAAAGCCTGGAAGGAGGCCTCATCCATGCCGTTTTCGGGAAGGATCAGCGAAGCGACGTCGCCGCCTTCGAATGCGGCGGCGATACGGGCCGCCGGCACGCCGGGCGGCGCGATCAGCACTATGCGACAGCGGTTGGGGGGCGTTGCGTCATTCATGGTTCTTCGGGTCCCGCGTTTCGCCTATGCCGGGCGAAGATGGTTGGATTGCGGCATAGAGCAAAGTGCCCGCTTTGAACAGGCGGGCAGCCGGGATCGCGATATTGGCCCGCCGGACGCCGGCGGACCGCTTTACCTGATCGGGTGTGGGCTTGCGACGGGCGTTTTCGACCTCCACAGCGTCCAGCCGAGATTCATGCCGGCGGCGGCGATCAGGATGGCGGTGGCGCCGACGACCTGGCTCAGATGCAGCCGATGGCCGAAGGCGACGACATCGACCAGGATGGCGACCACCGGGTAGATGAAGGACAGCGACCCCTGCAGATGCGTCGGCAGCTTCTGGATGGCGCCATACATCAAAATGTACATCAGGCCGGTGTGGACGATGCCGAGCGTCGCCAGCATGGTCCAGCTCCACGCATCGGCCGGAAGCTGCGAAAAATTGGCGAACGGCGCCAGCATGAGGACGCCGACGCAGACCTGGATCAGTGCGATCAGGTGCGGCGGCGTGCCCTTGAGCTTCTTGGTGACGATGGCGGCAACGGCCCAGAAGAAAGCCGCGCCCAACGCCATGACGATGCCGGTAAAATAGTCCGTGCCGGGCATGCCGGCATTGGCGCCGGCGTCGGGGGCCGACTGTACGATCAGCACCATCCCGGCGAAGGCGATGGCCAGCCAGGTCAGCTTGGTCAGGGTCAGCCGCTCGCCGAAGAAGAGCGCGCCGAAGCCGACCAGCATGAAGGGCTGCGTGTTGTAGACAGCCGTGGCGATCGAGATCGACGCACGGGAGAAAGCGCTGAACAGCAAAAGCCAGTTGACGACGATGGCGACCCCGCCGAGCACGGCGATGCCGATGATGCGCGGCGACAGCCTGTTGCGCAGCAAGCCCAGGACGGTGCAGATGATGAGCAGCGTCAGCGCGCCGAACGCGCAGCGCCAGAACACCACATCCATGATAGGCTGGCCGGACAGGATGACGAACCATCCGATCGTTCCCAGGATCGCCATCGCGGCCGACATTTCGACCGTGCCACGCACTGTATCGTTCATAACAAACCTCCGTATCGGTTAAGCCGTTATAATCTCATGCCGTAACGCGGCTTTCTATCGAATGAGAAAGGAGGTATGGGTAAGACACCTAATTATATTAGGCTCTGGTTCCAAATCAGCGGGAAATGTAAAATGCTGGACGATCTCGACCGAAATCTCCTCGAAATCCTGGTCAAGGATGCACGGACGTCGCTGAAGGAGCTGGCCGCCCAGGTCGGGCTGTCCTCGCCAAGCGTTTCGGAGCGGCTTCGGCGGCTCGAGGAACGCGGCGTCATCCGGGCGTTCACCGTCGAAATCGATCCGCTGGCGCTCGGCTATACGTTGCAGGCGATCGTGCGCATCCGGCCTCTGCCGGGCAAGCTGCACATCGTCCAGAAGCTGATCGAGGAGATCCCCGAATTCGGCGAATGCGACAAGGTGACGGGCGATGACTGTTTCGTCGCCCGTCTGTTCGTGCGTTCGATCGGCGATCTTGACGGGATTTTGGACCGCATCGCCGACAAGGCCGAGACCAGCACCGCCATCATCAAGGCGCAGCCGATCCGGCGGCGGCCCCCGCCGCTCGATGCAACCGCGTCTCGGGACAGGGCAAAGGTCTTGCAGGCATCTTGAACCGGACTAACCCCGGCCGGCTTTCGGAAGCCTGAATCGAAGGATCTCGAGCGGCCAGTGTTCCTGCTGGTCTCGGCCCGCTGATAGGCAGCGCCTGCCATTGGCGGCGCGCAGGAGCCACGTTCATATTTGCTGTCGCTCCGCCCGGGATTCTGGGTTATTCAAGCACCGACACGCTTTCCCTCCGGACCAGTCCCCTCCCATGTCAGGCCTGCTTCTCGATCCGTGGTTCTACGCGGCTGCCATTCCGGCGGTCATTCTGGTCGGCCTGTCCAAGGGCGGGTTTGGCGGCGCCGTCGGCTTCGTCGGCGTGCCGCTGATGGCGCTGACCATGCCGCCGGTGCAGGCCGCCGCTATCCTGCTGCCGATCCTGTGCCTGATGGACATCGTCTCGGTTTGGACATGGTGGGGTGTCTATGACCGGAAGATGCTGTTCGACATGATGCCGGGCGCCGTCATCGGCATTGGCCTTGGCTGGCTTACGGCGGCACTGGTCACCGAAGGGGCGGTGCGGCTGATCGTTGGTGCCGTCGCCATCATCTTCGTGCTGCGCTGGCTCTATCTGCAGTTTCGCCACGGCGCCGACCACGCGGTCGCGCCCAACCGTGTGGCCGCCGCCGTCTGGGGCACGGTCGCCGGCTTCACCAGCTTCGTCGCCCATGTCGGCGGCCCGCCCTTCCAGGTCTATGCCCTGCCGATCCGGCTCGATCCCAAGGTGCTGTCGGGCACGGCGGCGATCTTCTTTGCCGCCACCAATGCGCTGAAGCTGGTGCCCTATTTCGCGCTCGGCCAGTTCGACACCGCCAATCTGACGGCGTCGGCGGTGCTGATGCCGCTGGCGCCGCTGTCGACCATCGCCGGGGCGTGGCTGGTGCGGCGGATGCGCCCGGAAATCTTCTATCCCTTCACCTATGCAACCGTCGCGGTCGTGGCGCTGAAGCTGCTGTGGGACGGCATTGTTGGCTTGATGTAGAAAGGCGGCCGCGCGGCCGCCTTCACCGAGGGTCAGGCGGCGCTCGGCACGAGGCGACGATTGCCGCCGAAGGCCAGTGCCGCGCCAACCACGACGGCCAGCACCATGCCGGCGAGGATGCCGATGTCATGCGCGGTCGGCTTAAGCACCATGTCGGCAATGATCACCAGCATTACCGCATAGTCGAAGCGTGCCGCGCTCATCATGCGCTCACCGATGGCAAGAACAGCCGGTGTGACGCCCTCCTTGGCGATCATCGCCCCCATGCGCTCGCCGGTCGGCTTGAAGATGAACATGCCGATCGAAAAGGTCGTGGCGTAGCCGGCAAGGCCGATCAGTACCCACAGATCGGAGAAGCCGACCCAGAAACCGCACATGATGAGGCCGAAGATCAGCGTCAGCATCGACATCGGCGCAAAGAACTTGCCGCCCAGTTGGCCGCTGGCGCGCATCGCCTGCAGCTTGTCCTCGATGTTGCCCGCCCGCTCGGCAAGCATGCCGAGCAGGAACAGCACGAAGCCGCCACCGACCCACAGAATGGCCGTG
Source organism: Mesorhizobium sp. M1409 (assembly GCF_040317535.1). Taxonomy (NCBI): domain Bacteria; kingdom Pseudomonadati; phylum Pseudomonadota; class Alphaproteobacteria; order Hyphomicrobiales; family Phyllobacteriaceae; genus Mesorhizobium; species Mesorhizobium sp. M1409. The sequence continues at coordinate 107,909 of NZ_JAMYKV010000004.1, read as the reverse complement.
ATGACGTGGAGGAATTTAACGATCGAGTACCAGTCCATGGGTTGCTCCTGCGGTGTTCCGGTCGGATTTGCGGCGGCGCTGATTTGCGCCGGCCGTCAGAGGAGCGGGCGTTTAGCGCGGCGCCTGTTTCGAAACGATGTCGCGAAAAACGTGGCTCTGTTTCAGCGCCCTGCCAATGAACGAAGCGGCTGAGATAGTGATTGCGCAATCTGATTTTCTGCTAATGTACGAAATGTCGGGAGGGGTTGGCGCGACATCGTCCGGAAACATTGCCGATGCTAGTGCGCCGACGCCGGGAGCCCGGTGGCGACAACGATCGCCTGACCATCAACCCATTCCCGCAGACGGGAAAGGCAATTCGGGGGACCATTATGCAAGGGGTAGCACGGAATTTCTTCACGTTGGCCATCATCTATGCGCTGTGCGGCATGGCGCTCGGCCTGTACATGGCGATCAGCCAGGATCACGGCCAGATGCCGACCCATGCCCACACGATGGTGGCCGGGTGGCTGATGTCGGCGGTCTTCGCCTTCTTCTACCATCTGTTTCCGGCAATCGGGCAAAAGACGCTCGCCACCGTTCATTTCTGGCTGACTGCAATCAGCGGCATCGGCCTGCTGATCGGCCTCTTTTTCCTGCTTGCCGGCAATGCCGCGATCGAACCGCTGGTGGCGGCCTCTTCGATGGGCTTCTACGTAGCCCTGCTGCTGTTTGCCTTCATCGCCTTGCCGGCGGTCTGGAAGACCGCCTGAACTGAGCATGAGGCAAGATAAAGCTGTGCCGGCCGTCTGGAAGACGGCCTGAACTGAGTGTGAGGTTCGTGCTGTGCTGTTACGGCACAGGACGGCGGCGTTCGGTCAAAAAACATATGCGCTGTTAAGGCTTCATTAAGCTTTACAGGTGTTTACTATGTTCATCCAGTGATCTGGATTCTTACCGAGTGGTTGGAGCCACTTTGTTTGACGCCTCCCTGTTAAACTCCTGAGAGCCGCCTTATCCGCGGCTCTTTTTTTGTTCGCATTTTTCCTTTTGCCCGAATTTCAGATGGGGCGCCCGACATCGGCTCGCCCATTAACCTTCTGTTAAACATGTGCTTGCCTTCACCGGTGACGAAGCGCATTTTCAAGCTTCAGTCAGACGGGTTTCCGGGTGTATCGGCAGGGAGCCGAATCGGCCGGTTGCAAGTGCAGGGACGTATCGATGAACGAGCTTTCGAAGGGCAGTGCGAAAACCGTCAAGCTGGCGGAACGCCGGGTTTTCTCGCAATCCTTCAAGCCGCTTTACCAGGAAGGTATGGGCCTGGTCGAACAGGCGGCCGAATATCTCGATGGCAAGGGCCGCGCCGAGGCGAAGAAGCTGTCCAGGCTGGCGGCCACGCTCTATGCGGCCGAATCGATGCGGCTGACCACCAGGCTTATGCAGGTTGCGTCCTGGCTGCTTTTGCAGCGCGCCGCCAACTCCGGCGAGATGACCCGCGATCAGGTCGCGTCTGAAAAGTCCAAGGTGCGCCTCGATACCGCTTCCGCCCATGACGAAGCCGCCGGCTGGGCCGAACTGCCCGAGGATTTCCTCGACCTCGTCACCCGCTCGCTGCGCCTGCAGGCACTGGTTCGCCGCATGGACGAGGAGATCTATGGCTCCGGCGCGTTGGCCGACATGCAGCCGATGGCTCGCCGCCTCAATCCGGTTTCCGACCAGATCAGCCTGCTCAACACGGCTTTCGCCAGAGGATAGACCTCGGGTACTTCTCTGTTTCCGGTTTGTTCACATTTCGCTGGCATCGCTGTCCATCGGAGGTAGACTGGACGGATGGGGGAAGCGATTCGCATCATCGGTATCGATCCGGGGCTTCGGCGCACCGGCTGGGGCATCGTCGAAAGCCTTGGCAATTCGCTGCGCTTCATTGCTTCCGGCACCGTGAAGTCCGACGACAAGGCGGCTCTGGCGACGCGGCTGTGCCAATTGCATGACGGGCTCGCCGAGATCCTACACACCGCCATGCCGCACGAGGCGGCCGTCGAACAGACCTTCGTCAACAAGGACGCCGTGGCGACGCTGAAGCTCGGCCAGGCGCGCGGCATTGCCATGCTGGTGCCGGCGCGTGCGGGCCTCGTCGTTGCCGAATATGCGCCCAACGCCGTCAAGAAGGCGGTGATCGGCGTCGGCCATGGCGACAAGAAGCAGATCCACATGATGGTGAAGGTGCTGTTGCCGAAAGCCACTTTCGATACCGAACATGCCGCCGATGCGCTGGCCATCGCCATCTGCCACGCGCATCACCGGCAGAGCGTGGCTTACAGGATGGCGCTTGCTGGATAGAGATGTTCTTGACTTGTTCGCATAGTTGGAATATTTCTTACTTGTAAGAACAAGGTATGTTCCATGCGCGTGACGAGCAAAGGCCAAGTGACAATTCCACGGGATCTGCGGGAGACATTCGGGATTGGCGCCAACAGCGAAGTCATCTTTGGCATTGAGGGGGGCAAGATCACGATCACGCCGAAGCACGACAGGGGACGGCTTGCCGATCGCGAAAGACTCGATCGTTTTCTCGCTGCGCTTGATCGGCTTGAAGGCAGCGGCGATCAGACAATGAATGCTGACGATGTCATGGCTTTGACTCGGGATCGCTGATCTTGGCGACACTTGTCGACACCAATGTGCTTATTGATATCGCCGTTCGCGATCCCGTCTGGTCGAAATGGTCGCGGTCAAAAATGGCGGCTGCCCTTGAGAAGGGCAGCCTGGTCATCAATCAGATTATCTACGCCGAGTTTTCGATGCGCTATGAGGCCATCGATGATGTCGATGATGCCTTGCCCCAAGATGAGTTTCGGCGCGAAGGGCTCCCATTCGAAGCGGCCTTTGCGGCGTCGAGAGCGTTTTCGGTCTACCGGCGGCTGGGCGGACCTCGAGAGAGAGTGATGCCCGACTTCCTGATAGGTGCCCACGCTGCCATCCGAGGCTACCCCATTCTTACTCGCGATCCCGTAGGTTTCAGAAAGTACTTTCCAGATGTCGAGCTCATTACGCCCGATACCCACCCTTAACGAGGGCTGCATCCAATGATCGGCAAGCTCAAGGGCACGCTGGATGGGATCGACGAGGATCATTGCCTCGTCGACATCCATGGCGTCGGCTATGTCGCCTATTGCTCGGCGCGTACGCTGGCGGCGCTGCCTTCGATCGGCGAAGCGGTCATGCTGTTCATCGAGACCTATGTGCGCGAGGACATGCTGCGGCTCTACGGCTTCCAGTCGCAGCTCGAGCGCGAGTGGTTCCGGCTCTTGATGAACAACGTGCCGGGCGTCGGCGCCAAGGTGGCGCTGGCCATCCTGTCGACGCTGGCGCCGGCCGACCTCGCCAATGCCATTGCGCTGCGTGACATCGCCATGGTTTCGCGCGCACCCGGCGTCGGCAAGAAGGTGGCCGAGCGCATCGTCACCGAGTTGAAGAACAAGTCGCCGGCCTATGCCGGGACCGCTTCGGGCACCATCGGCCTCAAGCAGGAGCTCGGCGACGGCGTGGCATCCGCGCCGATCACCGACGCCGTCTCGGCACTGGTCAATCTCGGCTATTCGCGCGACACGGCCGCCAATGCAGTGGCGGCTGCGCTGAAGACGGCGGGCGGGGACGCGGATGCGCCGAAGCTGATCCGTTTCGGGTTGAAGGAACTGGCACGGTGAGTCGCTTGTTCAGCTCCTTGCCGTGTGCAAGGAAGGCGTTATGAGCCTGTCGCCCCGCCTGATTGCGCCGGAAAAACGCGGCGAGGATGCCGAGCAGACCTTGCGGCCGCAGACGCTTGACGATTTCGTCGGCCAGGCGGCGGTGCGGGCCAATCTCAAAGTGTTCATCGAGGCCGCCAAGGGCCGCAACGAGGCGCTCGACCATGTGCTGTTCGTCGGACCACCTGGCCTCGGCAAGACAACGCTGGCGCAGATCATGGCACGTGAACTCGGCGTCAATTTCCGCTCGACCTCCGGCCCGGTCATCGCCAAGGCCGGCGACCTCGCGGCACTGCTGACCAATCTCGAAGAAGGCGACGTGCTGTTCATCGACGAGATCCACCGGCTGAGCCCGGCGGTGGAGGAAATCCTCTATCCGGCGATGGAGGATTTCCAGCTCGACCTGATCATCGGCGAGGGGCCGGCGGCGCGCTCGGTCAAGATCGATCTCGCCCGCTTCACCCTGGTCGCCGCCACAACGCGACTTGGCCTGCTCACCAACCCGCTGCGCGACCGTTTCGGCATTCCGGTGCGGCTCAATTTCTACACGGTCGAGGAGCTGGAGCAGATCGTGCGGCGCGGCGCGCGCATCCTGCAAATGCCGCTCGGCGATGATGGCGCACTGGAGATCGCGCGGCGTGCGCGCGGCACGCCACGCATCGCCGGCCGGCTGCTGCGCCGCGTGCGCGATTTCGCCTCGGTCGCCGGCGACGGCCATGTCGACCGCAAGATCGCCGACGAGGCGCTTACCCGGCTGGAGGTCGACGCGCTCGGCCTCGACGCGCTCGACCGCCGGTACCTGTCGATGATCGCGCGCAATTTCGGCGGCGGGCCGGTCGGCATCGAAACGATCGCCGCCGGCCTGTCCGAGCCGCGCGACGCCATCGAGGACATCATCGAGCCCTATCTCATCCAGCAGGGTTTCATCCAGCGCACGCCGCGCGGCCGGATGCTGACGGCCAATGCCTGGCGCCATCTCGGCCTCGACGCGCCGAAGGACCTGGCGCAGCGGCAGATCAACCTGTTCCAGGAAGAGTAATTTTCCAACGCGCCGCTACGTCTGCGCAAACTCTCCTCGTCCTGGTCGGCTTGCCGGCGAGCCATGACAACCAGATGTGGGTTCCTGCGGCTGATCGGCAGGTTGATCGTCTCCGGCGGCCTCGGCTTCAGCATTCTGCCGGTGCGTTTTGGGATGCGCCCCGAAATCCTGTCGATCGAGCTTGGCTAAATCCAAGTCGCCTCAGTGAAGCGACTTGATCGTGTCCAGCACATCCGGCTCGGCCTTGTCGCCGCTGAAGGCATCGACGATGCCGAAGGCGCCACCATAGCTCCACACCGACCATGAGAAGCCATGCGCTTCGGCGCGCGCGATCATGTCCCTGACATAGGCGGCCCGGTACTCGGCCGGCATCACATAGGCGTTGCCGTATTCCTGGCGGATCATGCCGAATTCGCCCAGCGTGATGTTTTCGGGCTTGACGCCGTTGGCCTTCGCCCACGCCTCGACCTTTTTGAACGGCGCATCCATCAAGCCGAGCAGCTTGTCGGGACTGTCCATGCTGGCGACCTGTTCGTCGAGATAGGCAAGCAGGCCGCTCTGCCGAGCCCATGGCGCCTCTGCCTTGATCCTGGCGCGGATGGTGTCGAGTGTCACGTCGAGCTGCGCCCGCGGCACCGCGGTCAGCGGATAGGGCAGGCCGGTCACATACGGGATGAAGTCGCCGGCCCAGGTCGCACCCTGATGGGTCAGCAGGAACGGATCGTAGGAGTGGAAGGTCCAGATGACATTGTCGTCCCGGATCGCCTTCGGATCGATCTTCTCAAGCGACGAGGCGGCGGAATAGCAGGCGCCGGTCAGCACCAGGGTCAGTTTCGTCGCCGAGGATCGCGCCGCGGCGAACAGTTTGCGCTGGCGGTCCGGCCACAGGCTGGTGCCGTCGCTGTCGCAATCGACGATCGGTTCGTTCATCGGTTCGAAAGCGACATGGGCGGGATCTTCGCTCGCCAGCGTGCGGGCCATCCTGCGCACCATCTCGACATAGTCGTCGAAGGTTTGCGGGTCGTCCATCACTTGCGCCATGCCGATCTTGCGGCTGCCGCCGGCCGAGGTCAGGTGCATGTCGACGACCACCTTCAGCCCGGCGCGGTTTATCATCCGCACCGAGTCCAGCACGCTGGCATAGAGGTCGTCGCGCAACGCCACGGTCTGGCCGGACAGGAACGGAGATGGATCGACCGGCATGCGCAGGAAATCGAAGCCCGCGTCCTTCAGTGCCTTGAGATCGTCTTCCCCAAGGAATTTGCGCCATTCGGGGTAGGGCAGGATGGCCTTGGCGTCGCCCCACTGGTCCTCGCCTGGCCAAGTGACCCACTGGTCCAGATTGAGGCCGCGCTTCATCGAGAAGGTCGCCGCATGGCTGGGCCACACCAACGCCGTGAGCACAAACAACACCGCCGTCAAGGTCTTGATCATCGCCGTCAACAGTGCCATCCGATGCTATGCCACGCGGGAAACAGGTGCCTCGTCGGGACTGAAAAAGGAAGCGCAATGGGCGATCATGGTGAATCGGCGACGCTGCTGGCCGGGCTTTCCGGCGCGCTGACGGCGTTCGGCCACCGGCTGATGGCGCGGGTCTACTACGCCGACACCGATTTCTCGGGTGTCGTCTATCATGCGCGTTATCTCGAATTCTTCGAACGCGGCCGCTCCGACTATCTGAGACTCACTGGCGTGCATCACACCGAACTTGCCGAAGGCAAGCATGGCGAAAAAATTGTTTGGGTGGTGCGGCGCATGGAGATCGATTTTCGCGGTCCCGCCCGCATCGACGACATCCTGACGGTCGATACAAGCACCGAGGATATTTCCGGCGCGCGCATCTTCATGGCGCAAAAGCTCAAGCGCGGCGACGAGGTGCTGGTCGAGGCCAAGGTCGAGGCGGCGATCATCGGCGAGAATGGCCGCCCAAGGCGCTTTCCGAGGGAATGGGTGGCGGCGTTCATGCCCAAGGCCGCTGCTGACTAGCCCCATTGTGATCAATAGGGATGGCTTGCGCCTTGCCACTGGGCGTGGCAATGCGCCGCGCCTTATATACTAACCCATCCTTAACCATAACGGTTCATGAAGAGATTGGTGAAGATTGGCGTGATCGTGCGCCTTCCTTTCACCAACATTTGCCCCGAAAAGGCCGCTAACGGCACAGTTTGGGGTTGTTCCGGTAGCTTCGTGCGACCGACCACAAGGGATGCCAGGGGCCAGCCGCCAGCTTCGCCCGGAAAAATCTTAAGGACGTAACGATGGAAAATATCGCACTCGCCGATCCGGGCGCGCAATTGTCGGTTTGGGCGCTGTTCAGTCAGGCCAGCTGGGTGGTCAAGCTGGTCATGATCGGCTTGCTCTGCGCTTCGGTCTGGACCTGGGCGATCATCGTCGACAAGCTGGTCTCCTATGCCCGCATGCGAATGTCGCTCAACCGGTTCGAGCAGGTGTTCTGGTCGGGGCAGTCGCTGGAGGAGCTTTACCGGACGCTCGCCGACCGCAAGACCACCGGCATGGGCGCCATTTTCGTGGCCGCGATGCGCGAGTGGAAGAAGAGCTTCGAGAAGGGCGCCAAGTCGCCGCTCGGGCTGCAGACCCGCATCGACAAGGCGATGGACCTAGCGCTGACCCGCGAAATGGAAAAGCTGGAGGGCCGCCTCGGCTTCCTCGCCACCACCGGCTCGGCGGCACCCTTCATCGGCCTGTTCGGCACCGTCATCGGCATCATGACCTCGTTCCAGGCGATTGCCGGTTCCAAGAACACCAGTCTCGCGGTGGTTGCGCCCGGCATTGCCGAAGCGCTGCTGGCGACGGCCATCGGCCTGCTCGCCGCCATCCCCGCCGTCATCGCCTACAACAAGCTGTCGTCCGACGCGAGCAAGATAGCGGTGCGCATGGAAGGGTTCTCCGACGAGTTCTCCGCCATACTCTCGCGCCAAATCGATGAAAAAGTGGCCCCCAAGGCCTGAGGAGTAGCAGATGGGTATGTCCATGGGCATGGGAGGGCGCGGCGGGCGCGGCCACAGGCGGCGCGGCCGTCACCATGCACTAATGTCGGAGATCAACGTCACGCCGATGGTCGACGTGATGCTTGTGCTGCTGATCATCTTCATGGTCGCCGCACCGATGCTGACGGTCGGCGTGCCGATCGACCTGCCGGATACGCAGGCCAAGGCGATGAATGCCGACACGCAGCCGATCACCGTCTCGATCAACGCCACCGGCCAGATCTACCTGCAGGAAACCGAGATCCCGATCGAGGAACTGGTGGCCAAGCTGCAGGCGATCTCGAAGACCGGTTATGAAGAGCGCATCTTCATCCGTGGCGACAAGTCCACCGACTATGGCACGGCGATGAAGGTGATGGCCCGCATTTCGGCCGCCGGTTACAAGAATATCGGCCTCGTTTCGTTGCAGGAACAGGATCAGTAGACAAGAAGATGAAGACCGGCCTCACCACATCGGTGATCTTGCATGCGGCGGCGCTGACCTTCGGCCTGTTCACGCTGACGGCGCCGGCCGCGCTTCCGTCCTCCGACGTCGAGTCGGTAGCGGTCGATATCGTGCCGATGGAAGCCATCGCGCAGACATTGCAGGGCGACAAGAAGGCCGTGATGCATGAAAAGCCTGCACCTGTGCCGACGCAGCGTCCGGACATCGTGCCGGATGCGCAGAAGGTCGGCGAGAACAGCGTCGATACCGACAAGCCGATAACGCCGGAAGCCAAGCCCAAGCCCGTCGACATGACATCGGCTCCGCCGCCCGCGCCGACACCGATCGAAAAGCCGAAGCCCGAGGACGTGCCGAAGCCTCAGGAAAAGCCCAAGCCCACGCCGGCAACGGAAGTGGCGCCGGCACCGACGCCCAAGGAAGAGGTCAAGCCCGAGCCGGTCAAGCAGGTCGACCCCAAGCCGACACCGGCCAAGCCGGCGCCGACCCCGCCGCCGCAGGACAAGACCGCGGCAATAGATCCGACGCCCGAGGTCAAGCCTGACGCCGTCGCCGAAGCCATAGCGCAGGAGCCGCCCACCGAAGCGACACAACTGCCGGACTCGGCACCCGCGCCGGAAGCCCGGCCGAAGCCGCAGCCGGCACAGGCCGAAAGCGCCAAGGCGCCGGACCGCAAGGATGCCGACAAGCCGGTCAAGGAAGCCTCGTCGAAGCCGAAGTCCGACGACAAGCAATTCAACGCCGACGAGATTTCCGCTCTTCTCGACAAGCAGAAGCCCTCGGGCGGCGGCGCCAAGCGCTCGACCCAGCAGGCGTCGCTCGGCGGCGACAAGGATCAGGGCCAGAAGCTTTCCAGGTCGGAAATGGGCGCCCTGGAAAGCCAGCTCGGCGGCTGCTGGACCCTTCCCGCGGGCCTTGAAGGTTCCGAGAACTTCGTCGTCGTGGTGCGGTTCAACCTGGATGCCTCCGGCAAGCTGGACGGGCGACCGGCGGTCGAAAAGTCAAGCGGAAACCGTCAGTTCGACGAAAGTGCCGTTCGCGCGGTGCAAAAATGCGATGTCACCGGCCTGCAGGTTCCCGCGGGCAAGCAGGATATCTGGGCCGACGTCCGCGTCACCTTCGATCCAAGGGAGATGCTGGGCCTCTAGGGCCCGCGTATCCGAAAATCAGTACGAGAAGCGAGAAGACATGAAATCAATCCTCAAGCCGCTCCTGATGGTCGCAGCAATGGCGATGGGCATGACCGCTGTCGGCACGTTGCCGGCGCTGGCGCTCGTCGAGCTCAACGTCAACAAGGGCAATGTGGAGCCGCTGCCGATCGCCATCACCGATTTCCAGGGCGGCGACGCGCTTGGCGCGCAGATTTCGCAGATCGTCACCGCCGACCTGAAGCGCTCGGGGCTGTTCGCGCCAATCGACAAGAGCGCCTTTATCGAGAAGATCACCAACCCGGATGCAGCGCCGCGCTTCGACGACTGGAAGGTCATCAACGCGCAGGCCTTGGTCACCGGCAGCGTCAGCAAGGAAGCCGACGGCCGTATCCGCGCCCAGTACCGGTTGTGGGATACGTTTGCCGGCCAGCAGATGTCCGGCGAGCAGTTCTTCGCCAACGACGCCAATCAGCGGCGTGTCGCCCACATCATCGCCGACGCCATCTATGAGCGGCTGACCGGCGAAAAAGGCTATTTCGACACCCGCGTTGTCTTCATCGACGAATCCGGCGCCAAGAACGCGCGCAAGAAGCGCCTCGCCATCATGGACCAGGACGGCGCCAACATCCGCTATCTCTCGGATGGCAAGTCGATCGTGCTGACGCCGCGTTTCTCGCCGAACCGGCAGGAAATCACCTACATGTCCTATGAGAGCGGTCAGCCGCGGGTCTACCTGCTGCAGATCGAGACCGGCCAGCGTGAACTGGTCGGAAATTTCCCCGGGATGACCTTTGCGCCGCGCTTTTCGCCAGACGGCCAGAAGGTGATCATGAGCCTGCTGCGCGACGACGGCAATTCCAACATCTTCGCCATGGATCTGCGCAGCCGTTCAACGACGCGGCTGACCAATTCGACCGCCATCGACACCTCGCCGTCCTATTCGCCCGACGGCAGCAAGGTGGTGTTCACCTCCGACCGCGGCGGCCGTGCGCAGATCTACGTGATGGGCGCCGACGGCTCGGGCCAGACCCGCATCTCCTTCGGCGACGGTGTCTACTCGACGCCGGTGTGGTCACCGCGCGGCGACCTGATCGCCTTCACCAAGCAGACTGGCGGCGAATTCCAGATCGGCGTCATGAAAACCGACGGCTCGGGCGAGCGCATCCTGTCCTCAGGCTTCCAGCAGGAGGGGCCGACCTGGGCGCCGAACGGCCGCGTGCTGATGTTCTTCCGCGACTCCGCCGGTGGGCCAAAGCTGATTTCGGTCGATCTTACCGGGCGTAACGAGCAGTCGATCCCGACGGCGAATTTCGCTTCGGACCCGGCCTGGTCGCCGCTGCTGGAGTAAGGGACGAATTGGAGAAATGAAGAATTGAAGAGATGGAGAAACCGGGAAGTTATATCAAGCGCGCGAGGGATTTAGAGGTATATAAACGCGCTTATGCAATTTCTCTTGAGGTGCACAGGGCCACGCTTGCTTTCCCGAAGATGGAGCAATACGCACTGGCTGACCAGTTGCGCCGTTCCAGCAAGGGAATCTGCGCCAATCTGGCTGAAGGGTTCGCCAAACAGACGCACTCCAAACCCGAATTCGCACGTTTCATTTCGATGGCGATGGGGTCATGCAGCGACGTGGAGACATGGATATCCTACGCGTTCGATCTGGAATACATCAGCCGAGCGCAGTGCGACGAGTGGCTGCAAGCATATGCGCATGTCCACGGCATGCTGATCAATCTGAGAGAAAAGCTGAAGTGAATTGTCCCATCGGGTTCCTCATTTCTTCAATTCCTCAGCTCTTCAATTCCCCTTTTTCCATCACCTCGTCGCGTTTTTGCCGCATTTCCGCCTAGGGTCCGCGCCAACTGTGGCTCATGGCCAAACAGCTGCGGACGGGCAGCTTATACCAAAATTTAACCGTGTTTCTTGAATGCCGGTTAACCCAAACGTGGTTACTGGGTGATCAACGAAATCACTCGAATACGATCACTCGAAATACGAAGGAGAGGCGGCATGGGCCGTATCGCAGCACTTACCAGAAACCCGGTCATGATCGCGCTGGTGGCGATGCTCGCCATCGCCGGTTGCGCCTCGAAGAAGACGCCGAACAACGCGGCCGATCTTGGCCTCAACGGCGCCGGCGCGGCAACGCCCGGATCTGCGCAGGACTTCACCGTCAACATCGGCGACCGTATCTTCTTCGATACGGATTCGACCTCGATCCGTGCCGATGCGCAGACGACGCTGGCTCGTCAGGCACAGTGGCTGAACCAGTACAAGCAGTATGCCATCGTCATCGAAGGCCATGCCGACGAGCGCGGCACGCGTGAATACAATCTGGCGCTCGGCGCCCGCCGCGCCGCCGCCACCCGCGACTTCCTCGTGGCCAAGGGTGTTTCTGCCAGCCGTCTCAAGACCATCTCATACGGCAAGGAACGTCCGGTCGCGGTGTGCGACGACATCTCCTGCTGGTCGCAGAACCGCCGTGCGGTCACCACGCTCAGCGGCGCCGGTTCCTGAGGCGTCGCGCGGCCGGTCGCGCCTCAAGAAATGCGCGGCGTACAGCGGTAAAAATGCAACATACCTATGCGAAAGGCGGCCTCCGGGCCGCCTTTTTCATATCCGGATGCCCGAAACAAAATTTGGCCGAAGTCTCGGCTCCTGCTATGAGCCGAGGGCGCTTGGCTGGTCCCATTCTGATTGGAAGGCGCGAACAAGCTAACGAAATCACGGCGAGAGGCACATGCATTTGAGATCGGTTCTGAGCGGCACGCTTGCGCTGCTGCTCCTATCAGGCGTCACCGCCCTGGCTAGCGGCTTGGGGGCTAGCGGCACAGGGCAATCAACCGACAGCGGCTTTTCCTTCCATCTGCCCAGCATCGAATTGCCCAGCATTTTCGGTCAAAAGAAAAAACAGGATCAGGTCCAGATGGTGCAGTCCGATCCTGCCGCCGTCACCAGCCTGGAAGAGCAGTTGCGGCAGATGAACGGCAAGATCGAGGAACTCAATTTCCAGGTCCTGCAGATGCAGGAGCAGATTCGCAAGCAGCAGGAAGACAACGAATTCCGCTTCCAGCAGCTTGAAGGCGGCACGCAAGGAGCACAGCCGCCGGCACAGAAGAAATCAGACGCCACCACCGGCACCGACACCAACGTGGCAGCGGCCCCGGCAACACAGGCGCCGGCCGATGCCGGCGCCGCGCCCGGCAACAACCAGTCAGCAGGCGGCAAGACGGTCGAGGACGTCATCGTCGAATCGCCCGATGGCGACCCCGGCAAGATGATTCCCGGTACGGGAGCGCCTGAAAAGACCTTCGGAACCATCACCGTCGACAAGAACGGCAATGTCGTCGATGCCGGCGGCAACACCCAGTCGACCACGCCGGCGCAGGAAACCGCGCCTGCCACCGGCGCGCCTCCCAAGGCCGGCAAATCCGATACGGTGATCGCCGCGTTGCCCGCCACCAACGATCCGGAGGAGCTCTACCGCAACTCCTATCAGTTCATCCTCTCGGGTGATTACGGCACTGCCGAACAGGGTTTTCGCGACCACATCGCCCGCTTCCCCAGGGATGCGAAGACGGCGGACGCGCATTACTGGCTGGGCGAGTCGCTGCTCGGCCAGCAGAAATACCGCGACGCCGCGGAGACTTTCCTTGCCGCCAGCAAGGACTACCCCAAGGCCAAGAAGGCTCCCGACATGTTGCTGAAGCTCGGCGTGTCGCTGGTCGGCCTCAAGCAGCACGACGTTGCCTGCGCCACCTTCAGCGAGGTCGGCAAGCGCTACCCTGATATTTCCAGTGCGCTCAAGGAACGCGTCAAGCAGGAGAAGGCCCTGGCTGCGTGCTGATCTTTCTGATGCATGTCGTTGTCCCGGGGCCACTTTTGGGCGACACGCATTGATGCTCGACATCGAGCCTGAATTTTCGACCAGAATTTTTTCGCACATCGATTTTACCAGCGGCGCTGTTGCGGCCGTGTCCGGCGGCAGCGACTCGACCGCCCTGCTCCTTCTTCTAAAATACCATCTCGACCGCACGGCGCCGGCAACCAAGCTGCTGGCGGTGACGATCGACCACGGGTTGCGAGCCGGTTCGGCAGCGGAAGCGCAAGCGGTGGCGAAGCTGTGCGCGACATACGGAATTTCACACCGCATCATGACGTGGTCGGGCCTCAAGCCGCCGACCGGCCTGCCTGCAGCGGCGCGCGAAGTGCGCTACCGGCTGCTGGCCGAGGCAGCACAAGCGGAAGGCATCGGCCTGATCCTGACCGGCCATACCGCCGACGACCAGGCGGAAACGGTGCTGATGCGGCAAGCACGGGATGATGGCCGAGAGTTTGCCGGTATGGCGGGCCGTGGACTTGCCGGCATGGCGCCGGCTACCTTGTATGATTGGCGCAGCTGGATCGTGCGGCCGCTCCTCGGTGAGCGGCGCTCGACACTGCGCGACGTCCTGCGGCGTCGAAATGTCGACTGGGCCGACGACCCGACCAATGTCGACGAGGCTTTCGAGCGGCCGCGCATGCGCGCTATGCTCGCCGGCCGGGACGGCGTGCGGCGCATCGATGATGCGCTGGCGCTGGCCGCGCACGAGGGCAAGGCGCGCCGGCAGCTTGGCCTCGCAGCCGCGGACTTGATTCGCCGTTTCGCGGCTCAGCCTGGGGCGGGGCTCGTTCGTCTCGATCCGGGTTTTTTGAGCACCGGTGACGATCGGGCAGCCGTCTATGCGTTGCGCATCCTGCTGGCCACCACCGGCGGGATCCCCTTCCTGCCGGATCAGGCCCGCGGCGAGGCGCTGTTCGGCCGGCTCAAGGCCGGATTTCTTTGCGCCACATTGTCGCGGACGGTTGTCGATTTCCGGCGCGCCGGCATCTTCCTGCGGCGCGAGGCGCGCGGCTTGCCCGCAGCAGCTGCCGCCGACAGCACCCTGTGGGATGGTCGCCGGCACATCACATTGAACGACAGCAGCGGCGCATTGTTGATTGCCCCGTTCGGTACGGCGGCGGCGAAGCGGCTGGCAATGGGCGACGGAAAAATCCCGCCGAGCCTGATGCGCGCCGCACTCGCCGCCGAGCCGGCATTGTGGCGATCCGGTGAATGCCTTGGATTGCCCGGGCATGGAACCGTGTCCGCGACGGTTGAAGCGCGGCCGGTCGTTGCGCCCTTCGCCCGCTTTCTGCCGTCCTTCGACCTGGCGCCGGCGCGGGCCGTCGCCAGGCTGATTGGCGCTGCCCCGGTCCCGCCCTTGCCTTTCCGCGGCCACAGTGCCGGTTGATGGTGGGCGAAAGCTTAACCCCGACGTGCTGTTATGCTTGGCAAGGGGAGGTGCTCTCCCTATGTTAGGCGCAAGTTTCCTCTCATGACGCGTGTCCGCCCCGCGGACGCCAACGGGACAATTGATGAATCCGAACTATCGCAACCTCGCGCTCTGGGCGATCATAGCGGTCCTGCTCATCGCCCTGTTCAATCTGTTCCAGACGCCGCAGACGCGAGGGGCCTCCAGCGATGTGCCGTATTCGCAGTTCCTGCAGGACGTCGCGGCGGGCCGGGTCAAGACGGTGACCATCGCCGGAGCCCGCATCACCGGCACCTACACCGACAATGCCAGCGGCTTCCAGACCTATTCGCCCGGCGATCCGTCGCTGGTCTCGCGGCTGCAGGACAAGAACGTCACCATCAATGCGCGGCCTGAGAGTGACGGCTCCAATTCGCTGTTCGGCTATCTGATCTCATGGCTGCCGATGATCCTCATCCTCGGCGTCTGGATATTCTTCATGCGCCAGATGCAGTCCGGCTCCGGGCGCGCCATGGGCTTCGGCAAGTCGAAGGCCAAGCTGCTCACCGAAGCGCATGGCCGCGTCACCTTCCAGGATGTCGCCGGCGTCGACGAAGCCAAGCAAGATCTGGAAGAGATCGTCGAGTTCCTGCGCGATCCGCAGAAGTTCCAGCGGCTCGGCGGCAAGATTCCGCGCGGTGTGCTGCTTGTCGGTCCTCCGGGAACCGGCAAGACGCTGCTCGCCCGTTCGGTCGCCGGCGAAGCCAATGTGCCGTTCTTCACAATTTCCGGTTCGGACTTCGTCGAGATGTTCGTCGGCGTCGGTGCAAGCCGCGTCCGCGACATGTTCGACCAGGCCAAGAAGAATGCGCCCTGCATAATCTTCATCGACGAAATCGACGCCGTCGGCCGCCATCGCGGCGCTGGCCTCGGCGGCGGCAATGACGAACGCGAGCAGACGCTGAACCAGCTGCTGGTCGAAATGGATGGCTTCGAATCAAACGAAAGCATCATCCTGATCGCCGCCACCAACCGTCCCGACGTGCTCGATCCGGCACTGCTCAGGCCAGGCCGCTTCGACCGCCAGGTCGTGGTGCCGAACCCCGACATCGTCGGCCGCGAGAAGATCCTCAAGGTGCATGTGCGCAACGTGCCGCTGGCACCCAATGTCGACCTCAAGGTGATCGCGCGCGGTACGCCCGGCTTCTCCGGTGCCGACCTGATGAATCTCGTCAACGAGTCCGCGCTGATGGCGGCACGCCGCAACAAGCGCCTCGTCACCATGGCCGAATTCGAGGACGCCAAGGACAAGATCATGATGGGCGCCGAGCGTCGTTCGTCGGCCATGACGCAGGCCGAGAAGGAGCTCACCGCCTACCATGAGGCCGGTCATGCCATTCTCGCGCTCAACGTGCCGTCGGCCGACCCGCTGCACAAGGCCACCATCATCCCGCGTGGCCGGGCGCTCGGCATGGTCATGCAGTTGCCGGAAGGCGACCGCTATTCGATGAGCTACAAATACATGATCTCGCGTCTCGCCATCATGATGGGTGGCCGTGTCGCCGAGGAGTTCAAGTTCGGTAAGGAAAACATCACCTCGGGCGCCTCCTCGGACATCGAGCAGGCGACCAAGCTGGCCCGCGCCATGGTCACGCGCTGGGGTTTTTCCGACAAGCTTGGCCATGTCGCTTACGGCGACAACCAGGAGGAAGTGTTCCTCGGCCATTCAGTGGCGCGCACGCAGAACGTCTCGGAAGAGACCGCGCAGATCATCGACGCCGAAGTGCGCCGCCTGATCGACGAGGCCTATTCGACGGCGAAGTCCATCCTGACCAAGAAGAAGAAGGAATGGATCGCGTTGGCGCAAGGCCTGCTGGAATACGAGACGCTGTCCGGCGAGGAGATCAAGCAGTTGATCGCCGGCCACAAGCCCGCGCGCGACCTCGGCGACGACACGCCGCCAAGCCGGGGCTCGGCCGTGCCGAAGTCCGGCGGCCGGCGCAAGAAGGGACCGGAGCCGGAAGGCGGCATGGAACCGCAGCCATCGAGCTGAGTTCGACAAGAAATTGATTTTAGAAACGCCGCGGCATGGTCCGCGGCGTTTTTTTGCTTGGAGGCTGTGCCGCTCGTCTGCCTAGCTTAAAGGTGGGCCAATTGTTGAAGCCGGCGCTGCCCCTCATCTGCCTGCCGGCATCTTCTCCCCGTATAGTGACTGTGTAGTGACGGAGAGAAGTGCGCCGCCTCCCGGCGATTTCGCCAATCACCTGCGTTGCCAGGATGGCGCCGGCGTTGCGGTCAGCTACTTTCTCCCCGCCACTATACGGGGAGTTGAGGGAGTGGTCCGCGAAGCGGACGAAAAGCCAATTGCTTGGCTTTTCGAACGACGAATGCCCGGCAGGGCAATGGGCGGCGCCATCGAGCGCGAATGGCCCGCCCGGCATTTGACAAGAAAAAAGCCCGCGAACCTTGGGCTCGCGGGCTTTTTCTTGTCAGATGTTGTTGTCGTTCAGCTCTTCAGCTTGGCGTTGCACAGGCTGTAGAAGCCGCCGCCCTTCTGGATCCACTTGAGGCCACCAAGCGCATTGGCGTCCTTGAGGGCATAGTACTGGTCGAGGCAAGTATGCATGCGGCCCTTGCCAGGGGTCTCGCTGGAATATTTCGGCGAGATCGCTGACGGGAACGTGACGCCCTTGGGTGCAACCGTGGTCGGTTTCGCCGGCTCCTTGGTGTAGCTCGCCTCGTCGGCGGCTGGTACGGTGTCGTCATCCGACGCGCTGGCGCCGCACTCGGTCTTGCGGAAGTCGTTCCACTTCATGCCTTTCAGCGTGTCGGCTGTCTTGGCAGCCTGATACTTGGTGCTGCATTCGGCCATGCTCAGACCCTTGCCGCCACTGTCGGCGGGAGCCGCGGCAGCCTTGGTGGTTGCCGGCTTGGCGGCAGCGGCGGATGCACCGGCGGCGCATTCGGACTTGCGGAAGTCGTTCCACTTCATGCCGTTCAGGGTGCCGGCGGCCTTTGCCGCCTGGTACTTGGCGCTGCATTCCTTCGCCGTCAGACCCTTGGCCGTGCTGTCGTCGGCCGTAGCGGCCGCCTTGGCCGGCTTCGTCTCGGCAGCCTTCTTGGTGTCGGCGGTTGCCTTTGTGTCGGCTGCCTTTGTGTCGGCTGCCTTTGTGTCGGCTGCCTTGGTGTCGGTTGCCTTGGTGTCGGTCTTGGCCGCTGCGTCGGTGCCGCACTGGGCCTTGCGGAACTGGTTCCAGGTCGCCCCGGCGAGTGTCCCCGCATCCTTGGCGGCGTTGTATTTCGTGCTGCACTCGGCCATCGTCAGTGCGTTGGCTGGCGCGGCCAGAAACAAGGTCGCGACGGCGAGGCCGGTCAAAGTAGCAAGTCGGTGGATGAGCATAGCGTTTCTCCGTTGCGGCAGCCCATGATACGTCCCGACGAATCAATAACGCTCAACGGCCGGTTGCGCCAGATGCTAAGTAGCGTATATATCGGCGAAAGCTGGGGCTTTGCCGATAAGGTGATGAAATCGTTGTTCGTTGCCGGCTTCAAAGCAAGATTTTCCAGGTGCATCCGCGCTGAAAGTCTCGCATGACTGGTATATTCAGCATGGCAGTCTCAGCATGCCAGGTTGCAGTCATGTTGTGTGCAGTGCACAACAAGGATTTTCTAAGGATTGGTAACATATAATCACACAATGTGATCAAGGCGCCCCGGCCAATTGTGGCATGACGTGCTGGGGAAGAACGTTAAGGAATTGGGCTAGCATGGCAGGGAATTATTTCGGCACGGACGGCATTCGCGGGCGCGCCAACAAGTTTCCGATGACCGCGGAAATCGCGATGCGGGTCGGCATGGCCGCCGGCCTCTCCTTCCAGCGCGGCAGCCACCGTCATCGTGTCGTGCTCGGCAAGGACACCAGGCTTTCCGGCTATATGATCGAGAATGCCATGGTCGCCGGTCTTTGTGCCGCCGGCATGGACGTGTTCCTGCTCGGCCCGATCCCGACTCCGGCGGTCGCCATGCTGGTGCGTTCGCTGCGCGCCGATATCGGCGTCATGATCTCGGCTTCGCACAATCCCTATTACGACAACGGCATCAAGCTGTTCGGACCCGACGGCTACAAGCTCTCCGACGAGATCGAGGAGCGCATCGAGAGCATGCTCGACAAGGATATCGAACTGGCGCTCGCCGATTCCGACGGGCTTGGCCGCGCCAAGCGCGTCGACGGCGTGCATGACCGCTACATCGAATTCGCCAAGCGCACCTTGCCGCGCTCGATGTCACTCTCGGGCTTGAGGATCGTCGTCGATTGCGCCAATGGCGCGGCCTACAAGGTGGCGCCCGAGGCGCTGTGGGAACTGGGCGCCGAAGTCGTCGCCATCAATGTCGAGCCCAACGGCTTCAACATCAACAAGGAATGCGGCTCGACCCATCCCGCCGGTCTGCAGAAGAAGGTGCACGAAGTGCGCGCCGACATCGGTATCGCGCTCGATGGCGATGCCGATCGCGTCGTCATTGTCGATGAGAACGGTGCGATCGTCGATGGCGACCAGATCATGGCGCTGATCGCCGAATCCTGGCACCAGAGCGGGCGGCTCGCCGGCGGCGGCGTCGTTTCGACGGTCATGTCCAATCTCGGCCTCGAGCGCTTCCTCGGCGACATGAAGCTGCAATTGCACCGCACCAAGGTCGGCGACCGTTATGTCGTCGAGCATATGCGCGCGCATGGGCTGAATGTCGGCGGCGAACAATCCGGCCATATCGTGCTGTCGGACTTCTCGACCACCGGCGATGGCCTCGTTTCGGCGCTGCAGGTGCTGGCCTGCATCAAGCGGCAGGGGCGGCCGGTCAGCGAACTGTCGAAGAAGTTCGAACCGGTGCCACAGCTCCTGAAGAACGTCCATATTTCCGGCGGCAAGCCGCTCGAGGAAGCGCCAGTCAAGGCGGCCATCGAAGACGCCCGCCACCGCCTCGGCAAGGCCGGGCGGCTGGTTATTCGGCCCTCCGGCACGGAACCGCTGATCCGCGTCATGGCCGAGGGCGACGACCCGCAACTGGTCGAGTCCATCGTCAATGGGATCGTTGAGGTTATCTCCGAAACGCGCAGCGCAGCTTAATCACAAGCCCGCCCGCGAGGGTGCCGCACACATATCTTCGCCAGCTCAAGCCCGCCCTTCCGGCGGGCTTTTTTGGTCGGTCCGGCAGTCGATTCCGGCATCCTGAAGCCGCTCCACCATGCCTCGAACTTTCGGGATTCGTGGTTAAGCAACAGGGTTAAACGCCCTTTAACCTTTGCACTTCATTATCCACGACTGAAAAGCAATTGCATTCGGACACGATAGCCGTTCCGAACTTCTCAGGGGTGACAAGCATGTTCAATACAGCCAGAAAGGTCCTGCTCGCCTTACTGTTCGCAGGCCTGGCAGGACCGCTGTTCGCGGCCGACCTGCCGGAACCGGTGGTCGAGGAAGCTCCGCCTCCGGCCGTCTACGAGCAGCCGGTCGAAGTCGGCGGCTGGTATATCCGCGGCGACATCGACTATCACAAGTCGACCCTGCGCGGCATCGACTATATGACCTATACCGTTGATCCCTGTAACTGTACGGTCACGCCCGGCACCAGAAGCTTCGATTTCGGTAAGCTCAAGGGCGGCTTCTCGCTCGGCGCCGGCGTCGGCTACAAGATCAACGACTACTTCCGCACCGATCTGACCGCCGACTATTGGTTCAAGTCGAACTTCAACGGCGGCACGTCGGATATCAACGGGACTTCGACCGAAGTGTCGAAAATGAGCGCCCTGCTGCTGCTTGCCAATGCCTATGTCGATCTCGGCACCTATAGTGGCATCACGCCCTACGTCGGCGCCGGCATCGGCGGTGCGCGCGTCAAGTGGGATACTGTCTACGACCCGAACACCACCGAGACCAACCCGGGAGCGTCCAACTGGCGCTTCGCCTACGCTCTGATGGCCGGCGCTTCCTACTGCCTGACCGACAAAATCATCCTCGACGCGGGCTATCGCTTCAGCCACATCCAGGGCGGCCGCATGTTCGAATGGGATGTCAGCAGCTCCGGACCCGGCTTCGATCGCGGCATCAACACACACGAAGTGCGCGGCGGCCTGCGCTATCAGTTCGGTGGCAACAACGGTTGCGCCGCGCCGGTCGTGGCCTACCAGCCCGAACCCGAGCCGATCTACACCAAGTAACACCAGCATTACCTGAAATTCTCGCGAACCGCCCGGCATCAGCCGGGCGGTTTTCGTTTGCACCGCCCCGATGAGACCCTGCCGGAAATGAATTCGCTAACGCTCTGTTAGCCTTAACCGGCACTTAACCACTATGGTTAACAATGCTTCCTGAAACGATGGCTGCCGTTGCTATTCCTGGCGGCGCCAAATTCGGGAGTCGGGGACCATGAAAATCATTTCGCGTATGACGCTGGCACTTGGCGCCTTAGCCCTCTTGCCGCTGACGCCCGTGCACGCCGCCGACTACGACCCGCCGATCTATGTCGACCAGGCGCCCGATTATGTGCCGGTCGAGGTCGGCTCCGGCTGGTATCTGCGCGGCGATGTCTCGTACCTGGCGCAGAAGAGCTTCAGGAACGACAATTTCGCCTTCACGCCGGCAAGCTTCAGCGACAAGGAAGACCCCATCTTTGCCAGCATCGGCTTCGGCTACCATTTCAACGACTATCTGCGCGCCGATCTCAATCTGGGCTATCTGCCCGGCAACAAGATCGGCGTCGGCTATGACGATTCAGCGACTGCGGCAGAGCCGACCGTGGCATCGGCGTCCCTGAAGAACTACGCCTTCTCGGGCATGCTCAATGGCTATGTCGATCTTGGCACCTATGTCGGGATCACGCCTTATCTCGGCGCCGGTATCGGTGTCGTCCGCAGCAAGCGCAGCCTCTCGGCTAGCTACTTCACCGACAACAGCGATCCCAGCGATGATTTCGTACTGAATGACAGCAAGACCCAGTACTCCCTGGCCTATACGCTGAATGCCGGCCTTGCCTATCAGGTGACGAAGAACGTTTCCGTCGATCTGGGCTATCAGTATTTCTCCGCCCCGGATGCCGAATATGTGACAGCCGAAAGCCTGACCTCCTATCCGATCAAAAAGGGGATCAGCAACCACCAGGTCAAGCTCGGGCTGCGCTACGATCTCTGGTAGGCGCCGCGAGCACGAGGATCAGGACGGCGGATCTTCGGGTCCGCCGTTTGCGTTTGAAGTCACGCCATCCTGATCACAGATCGCCAGTATCCCGCCAGCGACAAAAACTTTCCTCTTGACGCCCGAAGCCTGAACGCATATCGCCGTCCGTGGGCCACCCCTCCCCAACGAGGGGCCACTATCTGGAAGGATAGACCACGATGACGACGCATACGAAGCCCGGACTCCGTCCGGCAAACCCCAATTTTTCCTCAGGTCCCTGCGCAAAGCGCCCCGGCTGGTCGGTCGAGGCGCTGAACAATGCCGCGCTCGGCCGTTCCCACCGCGCCAGGATCGGCAAGGCCAAGCTCGAACAGGCGATCGAGCTGACGCGGGAAATTCTCCAGGTCCCGGCGGACTACCGCATCGGCATCGTACCGGCGTCGGACACCGGCGCGGTCGAGATGGCGCTGTGGTCGCTGCTCGGCGAGCGCGGCGTCGACATGGTCGCCTGGGAGAGCTTTGGCTCCGGCTGGGTCACCGACGTGGTCAAGCAATTGAAGCTCGCCGATGTGCGCAAGATCGAAGCCGGCTACGGCGAACTGCCCGTCCTCACAAAGATCGATTTCGACCGCGATGTGGTCTTCACCTGGAATGGCACCACGTCCGGCGTGCGCGTGCCGAATGGCGATTTCATTCCCGCGGATCGCAAGGGCCTGACCATCTGCGACGCGACTTCGGCCGCCTTCGCACAGAGGCTCGATTTCGAAAAACTCGATGTCGTCACCTTCTCCTGGCAGAAGGTGCTGGGCGGCGAGGGCGCGCACGGCATGCTGATCCTGTCACCCCGCGCGGTCGAGCGGCTGGAGATCTATAAGCCTTCATGGCCGCTGCCGAAAATCTTCCGCCTGACCTCGGGCGGCAAGTTGATCGAAGGCATCTTCAAGGGCGAGACCATCAACACGCCGTCGATGCTGTGCGTCGAGGACTATCTCGATGCGCTCAACTGGGCGAAGTCGATCGGCGGCCTCGCAGGGCTGATCGCCAGGGCGGATGCCAATGCGGCCGTCCTCGATCGCTTTGTCGCCAAGTCCTCATGGCTCGGTCATCTCGCCGTCCAGCCGGCGACGCGGTCGAACACGTCCGTGTGCCTGTCCTTCACCGATCCGGATGTGTCCGCGCTCGATGCCGATGGGCAAGCGGCTTTCGCCAAGGGACTGGTGTCGGTGCTCGACAAGGAAGGTGTCGCCTACGACATCGGCGCCTATCGCGACGCACCGCCCGGCCTGCGCATCTGGTGTGGCGCGACCGTCGAGACGTCGGATCTCGAAGCATTGCTGCCCTGGCTCGACTGGGCCTTCGCTGCGCAGAAGGCGTCGCTGAAAGCGGCGGCCTGAGATTTTCAGTGGCGGCCTTCGGCCGCCCATCCCCAACAATCCATTTCAAGGAGGCCGCTATGGCGCCCCGCGTTCTCGTCTCGGACAAACTTTCTCCCACCGCCGTGCAGATATTCAAGGATCGTGGCGTCGAGGTCGACTATCTGCCCGATCTCGGCAAGGACAAGGAAAAGCTGCTCGAAGTGATCGGCCAGTATGATGGCCTCGCCATCCGCTCGGCGACCAAGGTCACCGAAAAGTTGATCAACGCCGCCACGAAACTCAAAGTTGTCGGCCGCGCCGGCATCGGCGTCGACAATGTCGACATCCCGGCGGCGAGCCGCAAGGGCATCATCGTGATGAACACCCCCTTCGGCAATTCGATCACGACAGCTGAACATGCCGTGGCGATGATCTTCGCGCTTGCCCGCCAGATCCCGGAAGCCAACGCTTCGACCCATGCCGGCAAATGGGAGAAGAACCGCTTCATGGGCGTCGAGATCACCGGCAAGACGCTGGGCGTGATCGGCTGCGGCAACATCGGCTCGATCGTCGCGACGCGCGGCGTCGGGTTGAAGATGCATGTCATCGCTTTCGACCCGTTCCTATCGGACAAACGCGCCGAGGAACTCGGCGTCGACAAGGTCGAGCTGGACGAGCTTTTCGCCCGCGCCGACTTCATCACGCTGCACACGCCGCTGACCGACAAGACGCGCAACATCATCGACGCCGCGGCGATCGCCAAGATGAAGAATGGTGTGCGCATCATCAACTGCGCCCGCGGCGGGCTGATCGTCGAGGCCGATCTGGTCGCGGCGCTGAAGAGCGGCAAGGTGGCGGGCGCGGGCGTCGACGTGTTCGAGGTCGAGCCGGCCGAGCAGAATGCGTTGTTCGGCATGGAGAATGTGGTGGCGACGCCGCATCTCGGCGCCTCGACGGCGGAAGCGCAAGAGAATGTCGCGCTGCAGGTCGCCGAACAGATGGCCGACTATCTGATCAAGGGTGCCGTCTCCAATGCCATCAACATGCCGTCGATCACCGCCGAGGAAGCCCCGCGGCTGAAGCCCTTCGTCAAGCTCGCAGAAGTGCTCGGCGCCTTTGTCGGCCAGGTCACAGAAGACCCGATCAAGGAGGTCGAGATCCTGTTCGATGGCTCGACGGCGACAATGAATACCCGCGCGCTGATCAGTGCGGCGCTTGCCGGGCTGATCCGGCCGCAGGTCTCCGACGTCAACATGGTGTCGGCGCCGATCATGGTGAAGGAGCGCGGCATCATCGTTGCCGAGGTCAAGCGCGACAAGTCGGGCGTGTTCGACGGCTACATCAAGCTGACGGTGACGACCGAGCACAAGACGCGCTCGATCGCCGGGACCTGCTTCTCCGATGGCAAGCCGCGCTTCATCCAGATCAAGGGCATCAATCTCGATGCCGAGGTCGGCCAGCACATGCTCTACACGACCAATGCCGACGCGCCGGGCATCATCGGCCTGCTCGGCACCGTCTGCGGCGAGAACGGCGTCAACATCGCCAACTTCCAGCTTGGCCGCAACCGGCCGGGCGGCGATGCCATCGCGCTGCTCTATCTCGACGCGCCGTTCCCGGAGGCCGTGCTGGAAAAGGTCAAGGCGCACAAGTCGATCGATTCGGCCAAGAGGCTGCATTTCGACATCAACGCGATGTGACCCAGGAGTTGCTGTGAAAGATCGAAGGGCGCGGCCTGGTCCGCGCTTTTTGTGTTCAGCGTGTCCTGGCTGATGGCAGGTTCGCCGCTTTGCGCCCACTGTATTCGGCAAGCCCGATGCCGCCCAGCACGAGCACCAAAGCCAGTGCCTGGTAGAGCTGGAACGTCTCGCCGACGATCAGCACCGACAGCAGCGTGCCGAAGATCGGCACCAGATTGATGAACAGGCCGGCGCGGTTGGCGCCGATCAGCTCGTTGCCCCTGATGTAAAAGATCTGCGAGATGACCGAGGCGCCGATCGCGGTATAGACGATGACCGCCCAGCCGCGCGCGTCGGGCACGATGACCGTGCCGGCGGCGATCTCCCACAGGAAGAAAGGCACCGAGGTAACGAGAGCGGCGACCGACAGGGCGAGCATCAGGCTCTGCCAATGCATCATCGGTTTCAGCCGCAGCCCGACCGAATAGCCGCTGTAGAGAAACACGGCGGCCAGCATTATGGCGTCGCCGAAATTGAGCTCCAGCGTCAACAGCCGGCGCGGGTCGCCGTGGCAGGCGGTCAGGATCACGCCGGCGATGGTCAGCACGACGCCGACAATCTGCGCCCAGTTCACGCGCAGGCGGAAGAAGACGAAATTGGCTGTCATGATCAGGATCGGCATCGCCGCCTGTTCGATCGAGACGTTGATCGCAGTCGTATAGTTAAGCGCCGTGTAGAAGATGGTGTTGAACAGGGTGAAACCGCTGGCACCGAGGGCCGAGAGGATGAGCCAGTGCTTGCGCACGACCGGCCAGTCCTTGCGTATCGTCTTCCAGCCTATCGGCAGCATGATCGCCACGGCCAGCACCCAGCGCAGGAAGACGAGCGTCATTGGCGAGACGTGATCGACCGCCAGCTTGCCGGCCACCGAGTTGCCGCCCCACAGCAAGGTGGTGAGCAGCAGGACTATGTAGGCGCTTCGATGCATCGCGGGATTCCGGCCGCGGGCCGCGGTGTTTGTCGGCCTATTGCCCCCGTGCGTCCAAGTAAATGATGTCAAAGCCGAAAATTGTTGTGCCTCAGGGCATTTTCGGCGGCAAAGAAAGGTCGCACTCGTGAGGTCTTGACGTTATAGAGGCCTGTCGTTTCGAACCATATTCAAGCCGCTTGGCGGCGTCTCAAGGGAAAAGAAACATGGCCAATGTGGTGGTCGTCGGCTCGCAGTGGGGCGATGAAGGCAAGGGCAAGATCGTCGACTGGCTGTCGGAGCGCGCCGATGTCGTGGTGCGTTTCCAAGGCGGCCACAATGCCGGCCATACGCTGGTCGTCGATGGCAAGGTCTACAAATTGTCTTTGCTTCCGTCGGGCGTCGTGCGCCAGGGCAAGCTGTCCATCATCGGCAATGGCGTCGTTTTCGACCCGCACGCTTTCGTCGCCGAAGTGGCCAAGCTCAAGGCTCAAGGTGTCGAAGTGGCGCCGGATCGCCTGAAAATAGCCGAAAACACAGCGCTTATCCTGTCCCTGCATCGGGAACTGGACGGATTCCGCGAGGACGCAGCTTCCAATTCCGGAACGAAGATTGGCACGACCCGTCGTGGCATCGGCCCCGCCTACGAGGACAAGGTGGGCCGGCGTGCGGTCAGGGTGATGGATTTGGCGGATTTGGAAACGCTGCCCTTGAAGGTCGATAGGCTGCTGACGCACCACAATGCGCTGCGTCGCGGGCTCGGCCACGCGGAAGTCACACATGATGCGATCATGCAGGAGCTGACTTCGGTCGCGCACGAGATCTTGCCCTATATGGACCGGGTATGGAAAATCCTCGACGACAAGCGCCGGGCCGGCGAGCGCATCCTGTTCGAGGGCGCGCAAGGCACGCTGCTCGATATCGACCACGGCACCTATCCGTTCGTCACCTCGTCGAACACGGTCGCCGGGCAGGCGGCCGCCGGCTCCGGTGTCGGCCCGGGCGCCATCGGCTATGTGTTGGGCATCACCAAGGCTTACACGACGCGCGTCGGCGAAGGTCCGTTCCCGACCGAGCAGAAGAACGAGATCGGCGAATTCCTCGGCACGCGCGGACATGAATTCGGCGTCGTCACCGGCCGCAAACGCCGCTGCGGCTGGTTCGACGCCGTGCTGGTGCGCCAGGCCGTCGCCGTCAACGGCATCAAGGGCATCGCGCTGACCAAGCTCGACGTGCTCGACGGGCTGGACGAGATCAAGGTCTGCACCGGCTATCGCCTCGACGGCGAGATGATCGACTATCTGCCGGCCAGCCAGGGCGCGCAGGCGCGTGTCGAACCGGTCTACGAGACGCTGGAGGGCTGGAAAGGCACCACCGCCGGCGCGCGCAGCTGGAACGATCTGCCGGCCCAGGCGGTCAAATATGTTCGCTACATCGAGGAGCTGATCGGTGCCCCGGTCGCGCTCCTTTCCACCAGCCCGGAACGGGACGACACGATACTTGTGACCGATCCGTTTCAAGACTAGTTTCTGAAGCCTTTCCGGGCATCGCGGCTGATCTGCGGGGGCCGGCGCGGAAACAAAATACAGGTCGACTGAAGCATGGCAGATTTCGTTTTTGTTCTGAAGAAAGCGATAAACGGTCTCGGCGATCAGTCGCCAGGGATGCGGGCGAAGGTCTACGAAAAGGCCCGCTCCACGATCGCAGCGAAGATTGCCCAGCGCGATCCGCCGCTTTCGCCGGAGGATGTCGCCAAGCAGAAACGTGGTCTGGAAGATGCCATTGCGAGTGTCGAGCGGGACTATGCCAGGAGCGAGCCGGAGACCGACCCGCTCGCGGAACTGGAAAACATCTTTTCCTCGATCGATCGCAACAAGAACCAGCCGAGCCACACACGGCAACCGGCGAAGGCGGAACCGGCCTGGCCGGCACCGCCCGCGGCCAAGCCTGAACCTTATCAATCCGCGCCCACACCTGCCGCCAAGGTCGAGCCAAGCTGGCAAAGGCCAACGCCGGCGCCTGCCCAGCCGGCTCGCGCCGACACGCCTCTTGCAGCGATGGACGCCGAGGAGGCGGACGACGGTGTCGATGTCTTTTCCAGCAACGAAGAGCCGGTGTCGGACACTTTCCAGCGCCGGCACCCGGCGGAGCGCAAGCGCAGCTATGGCGGGCTGATCGCCGCCGTCGTCGCGCTTCTGGTCATCGCCGGTGGCGGCTACGGCATCTGGCTGAACAAGGACGCCTTCGACAAGATGCTCGGGCTCGACGGCACCAAGGTCGCGACAAAGACCGAACCCGTGAAGCCGGCACCTGCCAAGCCAGCAACCGATGCCGCTGCGCCGCCGCCGGCGCCCGCAGCTGGCGGCACGGAAGCCGAAAGCACGAAATTCACCCAGCGGCTGACGCCGCAAGGCAGTGAAGTCGACCCCGGCCCGGCCGGCGGACAAAGCGGCATCGGCGAAGGCGAATCGGTCGCCGCGCTGACCACGCCGCCCTCGGCGACCAACGCGCCGCCGATTTCCGCACCGACCGCCGGCACTCCTCCCGCGGCTACGCCTCCGGCGGCAGGTGCCGCCCCCGCAACGCCGCCTGCCAACGGAGCCCCGGCGGCGCCGGCCAATGCCGCCGCCACTCCGCCAGCACCGGCGGGTGCCGCGCCGGCGGCCCCGGCCACCGCGCCCGCGGAAACCGCGCTGCCGGTCGGCCAGAAGGCGATCTTCTACGAGGAGCGCACCAGCACCGCCCAGGGCTCGGCGGAGCCGGGCAACATCGTCTGGTCGCTGGTACAGGAATCGCCCGGTGGCGACCTGCCGCCGGAGCCGGCGATCCGCGCCGAGGCGACCATTCCCGGCAAGGACATCCAGTTGCGCATGACCATCCGCCGCAACACCGACCAGACGCTGCCGGCCAGCCATATCATCGAGATGATCTTCCTGACGCCGGACGGCTTTGAAGGCGGCGGCGTCGACAACATTCTGCGCGTCGCCATGAAGGGTTCGGAACAGGATGCCGGCAGCCCGCTGATCGGTATTCCGGCCAAGATCGCCGACGGCTTCTTCCTGGTCGCGCTGAACGACACCAAGGCCGACGAAGACGCCAACATGACCTTGCTGCGCGGCCAGGACTGGATCGACGTGCCGGTCGTCTACAAGACCGGGCGGCGGGCATTGCTGACCATGGAAAAAGGCATTCCCGGCGAGAAGGTCTTCGACGAAGCGATCAAGGCCTGGCAGGCGAAGACGGCGGGCTGAGAAGGGCGCCGTTGGCGCCTCTCAAAAGTCTGTCAGGAGTCTGGATAGGGTCGGTAGCGCCGCGTCAAAACAGCCGATGTTTGGCCAACGGAAGTCCGTTGCGCCTGACATAAGCATTGGAGCTTTCGATGGCTTCCTTGTTTTCTTCTTGCCATTGATGCGTCTTTTCCGCAGCAATCGCTTTGGCGATACTCACCTCTGCGGCGCCGGAGAGGTTGACGTCCAACGCTTTGGCGTCTTCGATCAACTGTGAGCTGATGGATATGCTCACTGATTTTCGCTGAGGTTTCGGCTTTGGCTGAAGCATGGAGTTCGCCTCCTTTTATGCGTCCAATATAGATGCATAAAACTTGCACACACCACTACCCCTCCATTTCCTCGCGCAGCATCTCCAGCTCCAGCCATTCCTCCTCGAGGGCCGCTAGCGTCGCGCGCTCCTTGTCGAGGGCGGCGATGGTTTTCTGGAACGAGGCCGGATCGCGCTCGTAATAGGCCGGATCGGCGATGTTGTTCTCAAGCCTCGAGATCGACGCCATCACCGCTTCGATTTTCTTGGGCAGCGATTCCAGCGCGAACTTCTGCTTGAACGACAGTTTCTTCGGCGGCCCCTTTGGCGCGGCTGCCTCGCTCCTGCCCGGTGCCGGCGCTTCGCCATTTTCGGCTTTCGCGCGCGCCTTACGGTCGTCGAGCCTGGTGCCGCCGCGTTGCGCCAGCATGTCGGAATAACCGCCGGCATATTCGATCCAGCGGCCGTCACCATCCGGCGCGATCAGGCTGGTCACGGTGCGGTCGAGGAAATCGCGGTCGTGGCTGACCAGGATGACCGTTCCGGCAAACCCGGCGACCAGTTCTTGCAGCAGTTCCAGCGTCTCCATGTCGAGATCGTTGGTCGGCTCATCGAGCACCAGCAGGTTTGCCGGTCGGGCCAGCACGCGCGCCAGCAAGAGCCGCGCTCGCTCGCCGCCGGACAGCTCGCGCACCGGCGTGCGCGCCTGTTCCGGCTTGAACAGGAAATCCTTCATGTAGGAGACGACATGGCGCTGCTCGCCATTGATGACCAGGTTCTCGCCGCGCCCGTCGGTGAGATACTGCGCCAGTGTCTCCTGCGGGTCGACGGCCTCGCGCTTCTGGTCGAGCGTGGCGATCTCCAGATTGGTGCCGAGCCGCACCGAACCGGCGTCGGGCTTCATCTCGCCGGTCAGCATCTTCAAGAGCGTCGTCTTGCCGGCGCCGTTCGGCCCGACCAGACCGACCCGATCGCCGCGCTGGATGCGGGTCGAAAACCCCTTGACCACGGTGAGATCGCCGAAACTCTTCTCGATGTTCTTGGCCTCGATCACCAGCTTGCCGGATTCGGCGGCGTCGCTCGCCACCATGGTGGCCGAGCCTTCGGCGCCGCGATGTCCGCGAAAACGCTGGCGCATGGTTTGCAACTCGCCCAGCCGGCGCATGTTGCGCTTGCGCCGCGCCGTCACGCCGTAGCGCAGCCAGTGCTCCTCGCGCACGATCTGGCGGCCAAGCTTGTGCTGCTCGCGTTCTTCCTCTTCCAGCACCAGGTCGCGCCATTCCTCGAAATGGCCAAAACCCTTGTCCAGCCTGCGCGTCTGGCCGCGATCGAGCCAGACGGTGGCGCGCGATACACGCTCGAGAAAGCGGCGGTCGTGCGAGATGACGATCAGTGCCGATGAGGTGCGGACGAGCTCCTCTTCCAGCCATTCGATCACCGAGAGGTCGAGATGATTGGTCGGCTCGTCGAGCAGCAGGATGTCGGGTTCGGGCGCCATGACGCGGGCAAGGGCCGCGCGCCTTGCCTCGCCGCCGGACAGGTCGTTCGGCCGCTCCTCACCCGAGAGGCCGAGATGCTCCATCAGATAGCTGGCGCGGTACGGGTCGTCGGCGGGTCCGAGTCCGGCCTCGACATAGGCGCGGACACTGGCAAAACCCTCCATGTCGGGCATCTGCGGCAAATAGCGGACGGTCGCCGAAGGCTGGCGGAACACCTCGCCGTCCTGCGGCTCGATCAGGCCGGCGGCGATCTTCAGCAGCGTCGACTTGCCCGACCCGTTGCGGCCGACCAGCGCGATCTTGTCGCCGGCAGAAGCGGTCAAGGCGGCGCCATCGAGTAGCGGCGTGCCACCGAAGGTCAGTTTTATCCCGTCGAGGTTGAGAAGGGGCGGGGCCATGTCAGCTTTCAGGTAAGGGAAAAGGATGAGCGAGCAGCATCGCGCGGCCGTGGCCGAGCGCGATTTCGAGGCGGCCCTTGACCTCATTGGAAATGGTCAGCGACGAACCGAACGCCACCTTGACGTGATTCAGTGGCCATTTGGCGCCATTGACGGTCAGGCCGGCGAGTTCGGAAAAGCCGAGCACCGAAAACAGCGTGCCGTCGGCATAGTCGAAACCGGCCCTGCCGTGGAGCAGGGGAACGCCCTCCTGGGCGCCGCTGGTCAGCAGCACCTCCGTTCCGGCCTCGGCAAGGCGCAGGGCAAGCGCAAGATGCAGGAAAGCGTGGTCGGCGCGCTTGCCGCCGAAGGCGCCGGCGAGCACCAGGCTGGTCGCGCCGAGCTCCAGTGCGGCTGCGATGGCCAGTTCGCCATCGGTTTGGTCCTTTTCCGCCGAGAAGGTCCGGCGGGGGACAGTGGCGAGATTTTCCGGCAGGTTGGCCGGCACGGAATCGAAATCCCCCACCCACAGTTCCGGGACTAGGCCGAGCAGCCGCGCATGGCCGATGCCGGCGTCGGCGGCAATCACGCGGGAGCCTTCGACCTGGCGGTCGAGCCGTGGCGTGCGGATGAGGTCGCCGCCAAGCAGGATGGTGAATGTGCTCATATCGTGTGGCCCTTACCAGCCTGGCACCGGAAACGGAAGGCGGCAAACTCCCACTTGCGTGAGGGATCGGCCGGGCCTATGTGTCGAAACGCTCTAACGGGGTGCCGAACGCGATCTTCGCGGACCGGCTGAGAGGCAGTCTCGCCAACCCGCTGAACCTGATCCGGTTTGTACCGGCGGAGGGATTAGACGTTTCGGACAGTCCGACGCCTCAATTCCTTCAATTCGAACGAAGGAGGCGCCGATGCGCACGCTTTTATACGCTCTTGTCTCAGCCATGACCGTGGTCTTGTCCGGGCCGGCCTTGGCCAAAGACAAACTCACCGTCTACACATATGAGAGTTTCACCGCCGACTGGGGTCCGGGTCCCGTGGTGAAGAAGGAATTCGAGGCCGAATGCGGCTGCGATGTGGAGTTCGTCTCGGTTGCCGATGGCGTCGCGCTGCTCAACCGCGTCAAGCTGGAAGGCGCATCGACGAAGGCCGATATCGTGCTTGGCCTCGACACAAACCTTACCGCCGATGCCAAGGCCACCGGCCTGTTCGCGCCGCATGGCGCGGTGGCGGATGCCACTGTGCCGGGCGGCTGGAGCGACGACACTTTTGTCCCCTTTGACTACGGCTACTTCGCTGTCGTCTACGACACGGAGAAGCTGAAGAGCCCGCCGAAGAGCCTGAAAGAACTGGTAGAAGGCAGCGCCGACGACAAGATCGTCATCCAGGATCCGCGCACCTCGACGCCGGGCCTCGGCCTGCTGTTGTGGGTCAAGTCTGTCTATGGCGACAAGGCGCCGGAGGCCTGGGCCAAGCTGAAGGCGAAAGTGCTGACCGTGACGCCGGGCTGGAGCGAGGCCTACGGCCTGTTCACCAAGGGCGAGGCGCCGATGGTGCTGTCCTACACGACGTCGCCGGCCTACCACATGGTGGCGGAAAACACCGAGCGCTACCAGGCGGCCTCCTTCGAGGAGGGCGAGTACCTGCAGATCGAGGTGGCGGGCATCACCACGACAGGGGCCAAGAACCCGCTGGCCGAAAAGTTCATGGCCTTCATGACCGGACCGAAGTTCCAGGATGCCATCCCCGAGACCAACTGGATGTTCCCGGCAGGGAAGACCGACAAGCCGCTCAACCCGGCCTTCGACAAGCTGGTCAAGCCGACCAAGACCTTGCTGTTCAGCCCCGAAGAGGTCGCCGCCAACCGCAAGGCCTGGGTGGATGAGTGGCTGGCGGTGATGAGCAAGTAATTTGGTCCTATGATCGAAAGATGAGTGTCCTACGGCGCCCCCCTCTGTCCTGCCGGACATCTCCCCCACACGGGGGGAGATTGGCTGTCGTCGGCGATTTCGCCAATCGCCAACGTTGCTGGAATGAGCGAGGCGCGGAAACTGCCAATCTCCCCCCTTGTGGGGGAGATGTCCGGCAGGACAGAGGGGGGCGCGAAGGAACGCGGCCTTCGCTAAGAACCTCAAGTCAGGTGGTCCAGCGTGCAACGCGCGTCTGACCCCCGCATCAGCGCCGGCATCCTCGCGCTCGCCGCAATCGCGCTGCTCATCGGCGGCGCGTTTGCCGGCCTGCTTTTCGAAGGCGGCCACGATCTTTCGGGCGCCTGGGCAGCCTTCGATCCCTATCTGCTGCGCGTCGTGCGCTTCACGCTCTGGCAAGCGGCATTGTCGACGCTCCTCTCCGTCGGGCCGGCGCTGTTTGTCGCGCGGGCGATGTCGCGGCATCCACGCTTCTTCGGCCGCGCCTTCATCCTGCAACTGTTCGCCATACCGTTGGCGCTGCCGGCCATCGTCGCGGCACTCGGCGTGCTGGCGCTTTATGGCCGCGCCGGCTATTTCGCCGGCGTGTTCACGGTGATCGGCGGTGGAAGCTGGTCGGGCATCTACGGCCTGTCGGGCATTCTCGTCGCCCATGTCTTCTTCAACCTGCCGCTGGCGACAAGGCTGTTCCTCGAGTCGCTGCAGACCATACCGGCCGACCAATGGCGGCTGGCGAGCCAGCTCGGCATTGCAGCGCGGCCGGCGTTCAGGCTGATCGAATGGCCAACGCTGCGTGCGGCATTGCCGGGTGTCGCCGGGCTAGTCTTCATGCTTTGCATCACATCCTTCACCATTGTGCTGACGCTCGGTGGCGGGCCAGCAGCGACGACGCTGGAGGTCGGCATCTACCAGGCGCTGCGCTTCGATTTCGATCCCGCGCGGGCGGTGACGCTGACGCTGCTGCAGATCGCCCTGACCTTTATCGTGGTGCTGGCCCTGACGCGGCTGGGCGCCAATGTGGTCGGCGACACCAACCTGCCGGTTGCGCAACGCCGCTATCTCTCGGTCAAGAGGAGCGAGACCTGGCTGAACGCCATGGTCATCGTCTTGGCGCTGCTGTTCGTCGTCGGGCCGATGGCGGCGACGGTGACGGCCGGGTTGGGTGCCGATCTCGGCCGGCTGGCCGGCGAGGCCACCGTGCGGCAGGCGGCTCTGACCAGTGCGGTGCTGGCCTTCCTGTCCGCACTGCTCTCGGTGATGCTATCGCTGGCGTTGACCGTGGCGCGCCGGGCGCTGGCGTTGAACCGCCGGGCTGGCCTCCGGACAATGCTTGAGCATGCCACCGATACAGGCGCCGGCTTCGTCCTGGTCGTGCCGCCCATCGTCGTCGGCGCCGGCTGGTTCCTGTTGCTGCGCCATGTCGGCGATGTCTTCGCCATCGCCCCGGTCATGGTCGTCACCGTCAACGCGGTGATGGCGATGCCGTTCGCCCTACGGGCCGTCCGTCCCACCTATGATGCGGCGAGCGAGCGTCACGAACGGCTCTGTGCACAGCTCGGCATTGCGGGCTGGAACCGGTTGGTGCTGGTCGACTGGCCGTCGCTGCGTCGGCCGCTCGCCACCGCCTTCGCTTTCGCCATGGCCCTGTCGCTCGGCGATCTCGGCGTCATTGCCTTGTTCGGCAGTGATTCCGTGCAGACATTGCCCTACCTTCTCCTGGCGCGCATGGGCAGCTACCGCACCGAGGATGCCGCCGGCCTGGCACTGCTGCTCGGCCTCGTCTGCCTCGCCCTGATCGTGGCGGCGCACTCGCTGGGAAGGGAGAGGGTCCGGGATGCTTGATGGAAAGGCCAGCGGGCTTGAAAAAGGCGCGCCGGTGCGGCTGGACAAGGTGGCGTTCAGCTACGGCGAGACGCCGCTGGTCTTCGATGTCGAGTTCGCCACGTCGAAGATCACCGCGATCATGGGGCCGAGCGGGTCGGGCAAGTCGACGCTGCTCAATCTGGTCGCCGGCTTCGAGATGCCACAGTCGGGCCGCGTGCTGATCGGCGGCGCTGATGTCAGCGCCGAGCCGGCCTCGGTGCGCCCGGTATCGATGGTGTTCCAGGAGAACAACCTCTTCGCCCATCTTTCCGTCGAGCAGAATGTCGGGCTCGGCCGCTCGCCAGCCTTGCGGCTGACCGAAACGGACCGCGCCGCGATCGCCGAGGCGCTTGCGCGAACCGGCCTTGGGGGCAAGGAAAAGCGCCTGCCGCGCGAACTTTCAGGCGGGGAGCGCCAGCGCGTCGCATTGGCCCGCGTTCTGGTGCGCGACCGGCCGGTGCTGCTGCTCGACGAACCCTTCGCCTCGCTCGGGCCCGCTTTGCGCGACGATATGCTGGATATGGTCGCCGCCGTTCATGCCGAGCGGAGCATGACGGTGCTGTTTGTCACCCACCAGCCTGAAGACGCCCGCCGTATCGGCGAACACATGGTGTTTCTCGACAACGGGTTGGTGGCGGCAGTCGGCAAAGCGGATGATTTCTTCACCGGGGCTGGTCCGGAAGCGTTCCGGCGCTATATGGGCGCGAGTGGCGGTGTATCACGAGATATTGCCCGGAAGCGGACATAATTTACGATCAAACCGACTCCAGGCGATGTGGCGCTTGCTTGCCATGACTGGAGGAGTGTGGCTAGGTCCGCCCTACTGGTCCGGCACAGGCCGTGATTTGCCTGCAGCATCCGCCGCTCGTGCCCTAAGGGACGGGCAACGGATGCTGCAGCCGTTTGAGATAGCGCATGACATGTTCCGAAAATCGCCCCCGGTTTTCGTGGTCATGCGCCGGGACCCGAAAGGAAGCCGTTCTGGCGATCGGCGTTGATAGACTACGAATGAATCCGCTGGCGCGTTTTCTTGCGTTGGCCGGCTTTGCCGTGGCGCTGGCGAGCTGCCAGATGTTCATGCCGCCGGAAGTACAGGAGTCCGGCTTCCAGCCTTCCGACAAGCCGATCACGGTCGACAATGTCGGCGCCAACAACAAGCTCGCCGAACTGGCCAAGGCGCAGCACCCGCGCATTCTGGCGACTTATGGCGGTGAATATTCCGATCCCAAGCTTGAGCGCATGGTCGCCAAGGTGGTCGGCAATTTGACCGTGGTGTCGGCCAACCCGACGCAGACCTATCGCATCACCATCCTGAATTCGCCCAACGTCAACGCCTTCGCGCTGCCGGGCGGCTATCTCTACATCACCCGCGGCCTGCTGGCGCTGGCCAATGATTCGGCAGAGCTTGCCGCTGTCATCGCGCATGAGATGGGCCACGTCACCGCCAATCACGGCCTGCAGCGCCAGCAACTCGAGGCCGAGGAAGGCCTGGCGACCAAGGTGGTTTCCGATGTGCTCGGCGGCAGCCCGACCGCCAAGGCGGCGCTGATTCGGGGCAAGCTGAGGCTGGCGCAGTTCTCGCGCAACCAGGAGCTGGAAGCCGACGCCATCGGCATCAAATCGATCGGCGAAGCCGGTTACGATCCTTTCGCCGCCGGCCGCTTCCTGCAGTCGATGTCGGCCTATACGGACTTCCGTTCGATCAGCGGCGCCACCGACGCCAGCCTCGACTTCCTGGCCACGCACCCCAACACGCCGCAGCGCATCGATCTGGCGCAGCGCCTTGCCCGCCAATTCGGCGCGCCCGGCGTCGGTACGCGCGATCGCGATTCCTTCCTCGCCGGCATAGACGGCCTGCTCTATGGCGACACGCCCGAGGAAGGCTATGTGCGCGGCGAAACCTTCATGCATCCGGGCCTCGGCGTATCCTTCTCGGTGCCGCAGGGCTTCATCATCGACAATTCGGCCGCCGCGGTGACCGCAACCGGCCCCGGCGATATGGCGATCCGCTTCGACGGCGTCTCGATCGACAAGAACCGCGCGCTCACCGACTATATCCGCAGCGGCTGGGTGGCCGGCCTCGACGACAGCAGCGTGAGGCAGGAGACGATCAACGGCAACGAGGCGGCGACCGCGCATGCCGGCGCCGAAGGCTGGCAGTTCGACATTGCCGTGATCCGTGCCGGTGGCCAGGTCTACAGGCTGCTGACCGCGGCACCTTCGGCCAGCACCACGTTGGACACCGTGGCGCGTTCGGTCAGCGGCTCGTTCAGCATCCTCAGTGCTGCCGAAAAGGCTGCTTTGAAGCCACTGCACATCCGCGTCGTCACCGTCCAACCGGGCCAGACGATGGGTTCGCTTTCGGCCCAGATGGTTGGCGTCGACCGCAAGCTCGACCTGTTCCGCGTGCTAAATGCGCTGTCGCCGGGTGCCGCGGTTTCCGCCGGCGACAAGGTCAAGATCGTCACCGACAAGTAAGAGCCAGCCGGAAATTCATCCGCTGGACGTCTGTTGCGGATCAGGCGGCGGTCGCCATGAACTCCGGGTTCTGTTTCACCAGCGCGACCTTGAGCTTTTCCATGGCGCGGGCCTCGATCTGGCGGACACGTTCCTTGGAGATGCCGAGGGTTTCGCCGAGCGCTTCGAGTGTCGCGCCCTCGTCGTTCAGCCGACGTTCCTCGATGATCCGGAGCTCCCGCGCGTTGAGCGCGCGTAGCGCCTCCCTAAGCCAGAGCGAGCGGCGCGCGACATCGATCTTGTCGCCGACGATCTCGTCGGGCAGCGGATCGTCCGAGACCAGGAAATCCATGCGCTCGGTCGAACCCGCATCGTCGGCAACCGGCATGTTGAGCGAGGAGTCGGGCGCCGACAGCCGCGAATCCATCATCGCCACATCGGCTTCGGAGACGCCGAGTGCCTCCGACACTTCGCGGTAAAGCGTTGCGTTGGACAGCGGCTCGGTGCCATTCGCCAGTCGCGCGCGCAGACGCCGCAGGTTGAAGAACAGCGCCTTCTGCGCCGAACTGGTGCCGCCGCGCACGATCGACCAGTTGCGCAGGATGTAGTCCTGCATCGAGGCGCGGATCCACCACGTCGCATAGGTCGAAAACCGCACCTCGCGCTCCGGCTCGAAGCGGGCAGCGGCTTCAAGCAGGCCGACGTGGCCCTCCTGGATCAGATCGCCGAGCGGCAGGCCGTAGTGGCGGAATTTGGAAGCCATGGAAATGACCAGCCGCATATGGGCGACGGTGATGCTGTGCAACGCGTTCTGGTCGTTGTCCTCTTTCCAGAGCAATGCCAGCCGGTGCTCTTCGTCACGTTCGAGGTAGGGAGCCTTCATTGCCGCGCGGACCATGATCCGTCCTGCCGTGTCTTCCATCATGAGGCGCTCCCTGGGCGATGCGGATGACTTTGCAAACTCGGCTGGCGCCCGGGTTGAAATGGCGGCGTCGTGCCCTAGAACAGCCAGAACGTGCGGTGTGCGGGAATGGTTCCCTGGTTGTTGCCAGGCGGATCGTGTTGCTCGAACCATGTCCGCACGGGCGGGTAACGACTTCGAGTGCCGCCAAGAAACGCCATTTCGAGAATCTGATTTCAGAAATGTGCCATTTTTGAAATCATGTTCCTTATTTTTTCCGGTTGCATCTGTCAGTTTCCAGCTCTCACAACGTGCCGGATATCAGGCCAAGGACGGGATCACAGAAAAATGAAATGGCTCAAGTCGCTCATCGTCGCCGGAACGCTGCAGGCTCTGGCCGTCACCGCGGGCCATGCCGGCGCCAATCTCGACCAGATCAAGCATGCCGGGGTGATCAAGGTCGGTACGGAAGGCACCTATGCGCCATTCACCTATCATGACACTTCCGGCGCGCTGGTCGGCTTCGATGTCGAGATCGCCAAGGCGATCGGCGACAAGCTCGGTGTCGAGGTGGAGTTCCTCGAAGGCAAGTGGGACGGGCTGATCGCCGGCCTCGACGCCAATCGCTATGACGCTGTGATCAACGAAGTCGGCATCACCGACGCCCGCAAGGCCAAGTACGATTTCTCCGATCCCTACATCGCCTCCAAGGCGGTGCTGATCGTGCGCGGCGACAATACCGACATCAAGACGTTCGCCGATCTCAAGGGCAAGAAGTCGGCGCAGTCGCTGACCTC
This sequence comes from Mesorhizobium sp. M1409, assembly GCF_040317535.1. Taxonomy (NCBI): domain Bacteria; kingdom Pseudomonadati; phylum Pseudomonadota; class Alphaproteobacteria; order Hyphomicrobiales; family Phyllobacteriaceae; genus Mesorhizobium; species Mesorhizobium sp. M1409. The sequence continues at coordinate 68,742 of NZ_JAMYKV010000004.1, read as the reverse complement.
GAATTTCGGCAAGCTGGCCGAGGCGAACGGCGCCGAATTGGTCGGCACCGATGGCTTCGACCAGTCGATCCAGCTGCTTTTGACCGGCCGTGCCGACGCCACCATCAATGACAGCCTGTCGTTCCTCGACTTCAAGAAGCACAAGCCCGACGCCAATGTAAAGATTGCCGCGCAAGAAGAAAACGCCGACTATTCCGGCGTCATCGTGCGCAAGGGCGATCCGGAACTTGTTGCGGCGATCAACAAGGCACTGGCCGACATAAAGGCCGACGGCACCTATCAGAAGATCGCAGACACCTATTTCGGCCAGGACGTTTCGAAGTAATCCTGTGAGGCGGGCCGGTCTCCCGGCCCACCAGACATATCAAGCGGCGGACCGTCTTTGACCGGCCGCCGCTTTTGTCGTGATATGTCCGACGCATTCACGCCTCGATGAGCCGCCTCGACCATTGGAGAATCTTACGTGACGCACTGGCTGCAACTGATGCTGGAGTCGCTGTCTTCGCTGTTGTGGGCGGCGCTGATCTTCACCGTGCCGCTGACGCTGTTGTCCTTCGCTCTCGGCTTGACGGTCGGCCTGGGTGCCGCGCTCGCCCGGCTGTTTGGACCGAAGCCCCTGGTCGCGCTGGTGCGCTTCTATGTCTGGATTTTTCGCGGCACGCCGCTCCTGGTTCAGCTGTTCCTGATCTTCTACGGCCTGCCGTCGGTCGGCATCCTGCTCGACGCCTTCACGGCGGCGTTGATCGGCTTCACGCTCAACATCGGCGCCTACACGTCGGAAATCATCCGCGCTGCGATAGGCTCGGTGCCGAAGGGCCAGTGGGAGGCAGCCCATTCGATCGGCATGACTTGGAGCCAGGCGATGCGGCGCACGATTCTCCCACAAGCGGGCCGCGTCGCGGTGCCGCCGCTCTCCAATACTTTCATCTCGCTGGTCAAGGATACGTCGCTGGCGGCCGCGATAACCGTGCCGGAAATGTTCCAGGCGGCGCAGCGCATCGTCGCCACCACCTATGAGCCGCTGATCCTCTATGTCGAGGCGGCGATCCTCTATCTGGCGATGAGTTCGGTGCTGTCAGCCTTGCAGACGCGGCTGGAAACCCGGCTCAACCGCTATGGCGGCTTCCTGGAGGCGCGCTCATGATCGGCCTCACCAACATCGAGAAACGCTTCGGCGACAATCTTGTGCTGAAGGGCGTGACGGTCACCATTGCCGAAGGCAGCGTCACGGCGCTGGTCGGGCCGTCGGGCGGGGGAAAAAGCACTCTTCTGCGCTGCATCAACCTCTTGGAGATCCCGACCTCGGGCACGGTGCGCATCGGTGACGAGGCGCTGGAATTCCACCCCGGCGGCAGGGTTCCGTCCAGGGATATCCAGCGCCTGCGGCTGCAGACCGGCATGGTGTTCCAGAACTTCCAGCTGTTTCCGCATCGCACCGCGATCGAAAATGTCATGGAAGGGCTGGTGACGGTGCTGAAATGGCCGCCGGAGAGGGCACGCCAGCGGGCGCTCGCCCTGCTGGAAAAAGTAGGGATGGTGCACAAGGCGGATGCCTGGCCGGCGACACTGTCGGGCGGCCAGCAGCAGCGCGTGGCGATCGCTCGTGCCTTGGCGCCGTCGCCGAAAGTGCTGCTCTGCGACGAGCCGACCTCGGCGCTTGACCCGGAACTGGCGCAAGAGGTGGTCGACGTGCTCGGCAAGCTCGCCAGCGAAGGCACGACCATGGTGATGGCGACGCATGACCTGCGCCTCGCCTCCAAGATCGCCCAGGAAGTGGTGTTCCTCGATGCCGGCGTCATTGTCGAGAAGGGGCCGGCGGAGGTGCTGTTCGGCAATCCGGAGCACCAGCGGACCAAGCGGTTCATTGCGACGCTGAAGCAGGAGGCGATGAAGGAAGCTGGCGGCGAGCCGTAAGCGCGGTCCTCGCTTCAGCCTTATCCTCCCAAAAGCAAAAAACCCGGCGCAAGGCCGGGTTTTTCATGAATTTAAAGGCGGAAAAGCTCAGGCAGCTTCTTCCTGCTCGGCTTCCTCATTGTCGGCCTTGGCGCCACGCTTAGGGCCCTTGTTGAGGTTGACCTCGATCAGGCGCACGGCTTCGGTTTCCGACATGCGGTTGACGGCCGCGATCTCGCGGGCCATGCGGTCGAGCGCCGCCTCGTAGAGCTGGCGTTCGGAATAGGACTGCTCCGGCTGGTTGTCGGCGCGATAGAGGTCGCGCACAACTTCCGAGATCGAGATCAGGTCGCCGGAATTGATCTTCGCATCATATTCCTGGGCGCGGCGCGACCACATGGTGCGCTTGACGCGGGCGCGGCCCTGCACGACCTTCAGCGCGCGCTCGACATAATCCTCTTCCGACAGCTTGCGCATACCGATGGAGGTCGCCTTGGCGACCGGCACCTTCAGGCGCATCTTGTCCTTCGAGAAGTCGATGACGAATAGTTCCAGCTTATGTCCAGCAACTTCCTGCTCGTCGATCGACACGATCTGGCCGACCCCGTGCGCCGGATAGACGATGTACTCGCCGGTCTTGAAACCGTGACGCGCAGCGGTGGACTTCTTCTGCGGGGTGATCGTAGCCATTACGCCCTGAACTCCTTGTTGTGGTACCGGCGTCCTGCCGGCCCGAACTCGCGCGATCGGGGGAGCCGATCGTTTGCCGCACAACAGATGACCCATCGGAAAAACCGGACCGGCAAACGCAATATTGCGGCCGCCTGGCCCAGATCGCTCTGGTCCGAATGGGATTTTCACCTTTCAGTGATTTGGGGCGTCTGCGCCATAAATCGACGTTGTGTCACCGGCATGTTTGGTTGATGTAACACAAAAAGTCGGAAGAATCAAGGTTTTGCTGCATAAGCGAAGGCCACAGGTCAGCGCCGCCTGTCAAGGCGGTTATTGTGACGTGCTTCTTACCCTGCGCAGTACCGGCCTTTGCGGCCGTGTTGTCAATCGCCTTCGCCGGGCTCGGCCGAGAAGTATTTCTCGAACTTGCCGGCCTCGCCGTCGAAGGATTTGGCGTCTGCCGGAGGCTCCTTCTTTGCGGTGATGTTGGGCCATTTATCGGCGTATTCGGTGTTGATCCGCAGCCATTTGTCGAGCCCCGGCTCGGTGTCGGGCTTGATCGCGTCGGCCGGGCATTCCGGCTCGCAAACGCCGCAGTCGATGCACTCGTCGGGATGGATGACGAGCATGTTCTCGCCTTCGTAGAAACAGTCGACCGGACAGACCTCGATGCAGTCCATGTATTTGCATTTGATGCAATTGTCGGTCACGACATAGGTCATCGGTCGGCTCCGGGAGTCCCATTTTGTTGGGCTTTTTCCGTCAGGTAACGCCTTTATCGGCCGCTTGCAAGGGCAGCCATTGCGGCCGGTGCCGGTGTTTCCGGAATGGAATTCCAGACGGCGGGCCCGGCGGAAGTCGGTCATGTCCCGTAGAGCGTCTTGTTTGCTGGGTTCAGTTTTGCCTCAAGCGTGTCGTTGTCCCAAAACAGCCGCGCGTGTTAGGTGCGACAGGCATCAGTCTTCACCAAGCAAGCGGTCGGTCTGGCGGCGTTCCTTCTTGGTCGGGCGGCCGCTGCCGGCCTCGCGCAGCGCCGGTATCGCATCGGCAGGGGCTTCGCCCTTTGGCGCGGGCGGCGGCGAGATATCCTCGTACAGCGTGCGTGCCTCCTCGGCCGGGCCACGCCGCACCCCGGCGCCGAGCACCTTCCAGACGAAGATGCGCCGCTCGAGCGTGATGGTCAGCACGTCGCCGGGCTTGACCAGATCGGAGGCCTGCGCTGCTTTGTCGCGATTGATGCGAACCCGGCCGGCGACCACCAGTTTCGCCGCCAGCGAGCGTGATTTCACCGCGCGCGAGAAGAACAGCCATTTGTCGATGCGTTGGCGGCCTTCGACGACCATCGAGGCGAGCCGAGGCTACTTCTTCAGCTGGTCGCGCAAAGCGGCGAGCTTGGCAAAGGGCGAGTCCGGATCGAAGCGCACCGGGCGCTCCTCGCGCGGCTTCGGCTGGAAAGCGGGCTTGCCGCCTTGCGGACCACCCTTGCCATCCGGCCTGCCGCCCTTCCAGTCGGGACGGCCTTCGCGGCGGTCGGGGCGCTCGCCTTGCGGCCGGCCGTCACGCCGCTGTTCGCCTTCGGCCTGCGGCTTGGGCTTGAACTTCGAGCGATCGAAGCGCGGCTTGCCGGCACCGTCGCGCCGGCCCTCATGGGCCGGACGTTCTCCGGGTGCAGCCGTAGCCGATGCGCCGGCGGCATCCGCGGGCGCATCGCTTCGGCCGCGCGCTTGTCCGTTGCGTGGGCGATTGTTCCTGCGGTTGTCGTCGCGGTTGCGCGGGCGCTGTTCGAAACGACCCTGACGCCACAACAGGATGGGTTTTGGCGCTTCGGCTTCCGGCACAGGTTCGCCGACCGCTGCTTCTGCCGTCGCGGCAGGTTCGTCTGGCGCGGCGTCCGTTACGAGCGCGGCATCCGACGCCAGCTCGGCCGGTGCGGCTTCTTCTGCCGGCGCGGCTTCAATCTCGGGAGTTTCAGCCTCTGCCCGCGGCTCAGCCGGCGCGGGTTCGGCGTTCCCTGCAACAATCTCGGCTACCGGCGCTTCGTCCTGCTCGGTTTCGGCCGGAGTATCCGCCTGTTCTGCCACCTCGGGCACGGCAGGTTCCGCCGCGGCGTCCGCGACGATTTCGGCGGGACTTTCGGCCGCGGTTTCCGAAGCGGCCACTGCGTCCGATGCCGGCTCCGAACCTCCGACCGCTGCTTCCGCGGCCGCATCGGTTGCCGCTGCTTCCGCCGTCTTGGCCTGCTCCGCGCGCGCTGTCTCTTCAGCTGCAAGCTTCGCCGCCGCGGCCTCGCGTGCGGCAATGTCCTGTGCCTCGAGCCGCGCCTTCACTTCAGCCGGCGGCTTCGGCTCGGCACGGTAGCCGAGACCCTTGAGGATTTCTTCCATGTCGTCGGCGGTGGCGCCGAGGATCGACATCATCGGCGGCGTCACCATGAAGGACTGGCCATCATAGGCCCCGTCCGGACGCTGGCCGAGGCCGGGCTTCCAGTTGGTCGCGGGACGGATCAGGTCGGCCAGCCGTTCCAGGATGTCGATACGCACGGCGCGGCGGCCGAGATTGCGGTAGCCCGCCAGCTTGTAGAAGGTCTTGTCGAAGGCTGGGTCGATGACCACGGAGGTGCGGCCGGAGGCGAGGGCGTGAACCACGTCGCCAAAGCCGGGCTTGTCCTTGCCGTCATTCTTCAGCGCCCACAGCAGCGTCACAAGCCCGGCGGGTGCCGGCTTGATCAGCGCCGGCACGAAAACATGGTAGGCGCCGAAGCGCACGCCGAGCCGGCGAAGCGCGGCGCGACCTTCCTGGTCGAGCGACTTCATCTCCTCGGCGATGTCGCGGCGGTTGATGAGGCCGAAATTCTCGACCAGTTGGAAGGCGATGCCACGGCCGATGCCAGAAATCTGGTCGGCATTCTTCAGGTCGACCAGCGGCTTCAGCAGCGACTCGATCTGGAAATTGACGAACCGCTCGGCACGCGCGGCGACCTTGTCGCGCGCCGGGCCGGTCAGCTGTTCGTCGGCCAGCAGCACCAGGCGCGGCTTCAGCGCGTCTTCGCCCGCGACCAGTGTGCCGATCGGCGCGCCGATCCAGCGCAGCGTGCCATCCGAGCCAAGCGCGATGTCGCCATTGGCCGAGGCGCCGAAGCGTTCGGCGCGCGCCTCGAACTCGGCGGCCAGCGCCTTCTGGGCGGCGGTGCGCACCGCCTTGGCGTCTTCACCGCCGGCGGTTTGATCAGCGGTGAAGCGGAACCCTTGCAACTCGCCGACATGGTGGCCTTCGACAAGGACGGTTCCGGTAGGACTAATTTCGGCTTCAGGCATGGTATTTTCTCTAAGGCGCCGCATGAGGACGGAAGTCCTGCGGTCTACGAAGCGTTTCGTCAACCGCTCATGCAGCGCATCCGACAATCTGTCTTCGATTTCGCGCGTCTTTTCCTGCCAGTGTGCCTGATCGGCCAGCCAACCGGGCCGGTTCGACACGAATGTCCAGGTGCGGATCTGGGCAATGCGATGCGACAGCGTGTCGATGTCGCCCTCGGTGGTGTCGGCGCGGCGCACCTGCTCGGCCATGTAATTCTCGTCGACATGGCCATGCCGTGCAAGGTCGGTGTAGATCGAAGCAACGAGGTCTGCATGTTGGGCCGGCGCGATCCTGCGGTAATCGGGCAGTGCGCAGGCTTCCCACAGCAGCGCAACGCGTTTGGCATTGCTGGCAAGAGCGCGGATGTCTTCATCGCGGGACAGATATTCAAGCGCCTGCGCGTCGACCGCGGGCAGCGCGCGCGTCAGCCCTTCGACCGGGGCATTGGTTTCGATCGAGCGCTTCAGCGCATCGAGGCTGGCGAAGTCGAAACGCGCGGTGCGCCATTGCAGCACCTTCGCCGGATCGAAATCATGGCCTTCGATCTTCTTGACCAGTTCCTCATCCAGCGGGTCGACCTGGCCGGTGACGCCAAAGGTGCCGTCGCGCAGGTGCCGACCGGCGCGGCCGGCGATCTGGCCAAGCTCGGCCGCCGTCAGGTTGCGATACTGATAACCATCGAACTTCCGGTTCTGGGCGAAGGCGACGTGATCGAGATCGAGGTTGAGGCCCATGCCGATGGCGTCGGTGGCGATGAGATAGTCGACATCGCCGGACTGAAACAATGCCACTTGGGCGTTGCGGGTGCGCGGGCTTAGCGCGCCGAGCACGACGGCGGCACCGCCCTGTTGGCGGCGGATCAGTTCGGCTATGGCGTAGACCTCGTCGGCCGAGAAGGCGACGATCGCAGTGCGCCGCGGCAGCCGTGTCAGTTTCTTGGGGCCGGCATAGGCAAGATGCGACAGCCTCGGCCGCGTCACCACAGAGACGCCTCTCAGCAGGCGCTGCAAAATGCCGTGCATGGTGGCGGCACCGAGCAGCAACGTTTCCTGGCGGCCGCGCAGATGCAGGATACGGTCGGTGAAGATGTGTCCGCGCTCGAGGTCGCCGGCAAGCTGCACCTCGTCGATGGCGACGAAGGCGGCATCGGTCTCGCGCGGCATGGCCTCGACGGTGCAGACCGAATATTTCGCGCCCGCCGGCTGGATCTTTTCCTCGCCGGTGATCAGCGCGACCTTGTGAGCGCCAACCTTTTCGCAGACGCGGGCATAGACCTCGCGCGCCAGCAGCCTGAGCGGCAGGCCGATGATGCCACTCTCATGAGCCACCATGCGCTCGATGGCGAGATGGGTCTTGCCGGTGTTGGTGGGCCCAAGCACGGCGGTCACGTCGCGGCCAGACAGGATTAGCGGCTCAGTGTGTTTCGGCTGGATGTTCATCGACCCTGGGAATAAGGCTTTCTGGCCTCTGGTTGTCGGGAGCGTGCCTCACGTGGCGCGTATGACAGGCGACACATAGGGATTTCGGGCGCGAAGCGAAAGCGGAATGTTCCACCGCCGGCCAGAAGGTGTTTTTGTCAAACTCTCAATCGGCCGCGGATTAACGGATAGAACGAGTCTGGAACGAATCGGCGACGAATCAGTGACTCGGCCAGATTCAGCTTTTGTTCACGGCTACATGTGGATTTTGCGACCAGGAGTCGCACCACATGCTGAATCGCTGAACTGGCCCGTTTTATGCTAAGAGGGTGCAAGGGGGCGTTGCTGTTAACCTTTGCCGAGAAACGATCATGATGGCTTGGTATGCCTCGCTCAAGCTTATGAAATTGTTGATCTTTCCTAATCCGCGTTAAGGAATTGGCAGGCGATTCCAGCTGTCGCCGTTAACGTTCCGGTCAAAGCCGGAACGAATCGGCGACGAATCAGGATGCCGGAATATTCTTGGTTTGTTCACCCCAATATCTTGTGTTGTGAACAGCTTATCCACCGAGAATCCACAGGCTTGGGAACCGGTTTCGCACAGGGCGGCCAGCCGCTATTAACCTCTGCGTACCGGATTGGGTCAGCACCCGACGAGGGCATGTCGAAAGGATCAGGCCCGGCAACGAAAAAACGGGCCGGCGGGCTGGCCCGTCGGTCTGTCCGCCCGCACCGCCCGTCATCAGACGAAATACTGGCCGCCATTGGCCGTGATGGTCGAGCCGGTGATGAAGCCGGCATCCTCGGAAGCGAGGAAAACGACGCAGCGCGCGATTTCTTCGGGCTCGCCGAGGCGGCCGACGGGGATCTGCGGGATGATCCGCTCGTTGAGCACCTTCTCGTCGATAGCCTTGACCATCTCGGTGGCGATGTAGCCGGGGCAGATGACGTTGACGGTGATGCCCGCGCGCGCCCCCTCTTGAGCCAGAGCTTTGCTGAAACCGATGTCGCCGGCCTTGGCGGCGGAATAGTTGACCTGGCCGGCCTGGCCCTTCTGGCCGTTGATCGAGGAGATCGTGATGACGCGGCCGAACTTGCGGTCGCGCATGCCGCTCCACAGCGGATGCGTCATGTTGAAGACGCCGGACAGGTTGGTGTCGATGACCTCTTTCCACTGTTCGCGCGTGATCTTGTGGAACATGGCGTCTCGGGTGATGCCGGCATTGTTGACCAGCACCGAGACCGGGCCGAGATCGGCCTCGACCTGTTTGATGCCGGTGGTGCAGGCATCATAGTCGGCGACCGACCATTTGTAGACCGGGATACCGGTTTCGGCCTTGAATTTCGCCGCCGCGTCGTCATTGCCGGCGTAGTTCGCGGCAACCGAATAGCCGGCGGTCTTCAATGCGATCGAGATCGCCGCGCCGATACCGCGCGATCCGCCCGTGACGATTGCTACCTTGGTCATAATGTTCCTCCCTTTGGTCGGGAGCGAATAGCGAGTGGCTAATAGCGAGTAGGGATTTGATGTCCCGTCGCGCTGACGCCATTCTTCCCTATTCGCTACTCGCTATTTGCTTTTCTTCAGATTGCCTCCACGCACATGGCGACGCCCATGCCGCCGCCGATGCAGAGCGTAGCGAGGCCCTTCTTGGCGCCACGGCGGCGCATCTCGAAGACCAGCGTGTTGAAGATGCGGGCGCCAGATGCGCCGATCGGGTGGCCGATGGCGATGGCGCCGCCATTGACGTTGACGATCGAGGGATCCCAGCCCATGTCCTTGTTGACGGCGCAGGCTTGCGCCGCAAAGGCTTCATTGGCCTCGATCAGGTCGAGGTCGCCGACCGACCAGCCAGCCTTTTCCAATGCCTTGCGCGAGGCAGGAATAGGTCCGGTGCCCATGATCTGCGGGTCGACGCCGGCGGTTGCCCAGGACACGATACGCGCCAGCGGGGTGATGCCACGTCTCACCGCTTCCGCTTCGCTCATCAGCACAGCACCCGCGGCGCCGTCATTGATGCCGGAGGCGTTGGCGGCGGTCACCGTGCCGTCCTTGTCGAAAGCCGGCCTCAGCTTGGTCATGGCGTCGATCGTGGCACCGTGGCGGATGTATTCGTCCTGGTCGACAATGGTGTCGCCCTTCTTGCCCTTGATAGTGACGGCGACGATCTCGTCCTTGAATTTGCCGGCCTTCTGCGCGGCCTCGGCCTTGTTCTGCGAGGCCAGCGCGAACTGGTCCTGGTCGTCGCGGGTGATCTGGAACTGGCGCGCGACGTTTTCGGCGGTGTTGCCCATGTGATAGCCGTTGAAGGCATCCCACAGTCCGTCCTTGATCATAGTGTCGATCAGCTTGAAGTCGCCCATCTTGACGCCTGCGCGCAGGTGCTGGGCATGCGTCGAAAGCGACATCGATTCCTGGCCGCCCGCGATGATCACCTTAGCGTCGCCGGTGGCGATCTGCTGCATGCCGAGCGCAATGGCGCGCAGACCCGAGCCGCAAACCTGATTCAGGCCCCAGGCGGTGGTTTCCTTGGGCAGGCCGGCATTGATCGATGCCTGGCGGGCCGGGTTCTGACCCTGCGCCGCGGTCAGCACCTGACCGAGGATGACCTCGTCGACCTCGCCTGGTTCGACACCGGCGCGCGACAGCAATTCCCTGATGACGACGGCACCGAGCTCATGTGCCGGGGTGGCGGCGAAGGCGCCGTTGAAGGAGCCGACCGGCGTGCGTGCGGCGCTGGCGACAACGATGGAATTGGCAGAGGTCATTTTCTTCTCCGGACTTCGAGCTGTCGTTTTTTTGGGCGTTGTTGGCGACTTTTCTTGCCCTTTCCATGATCCAAGTCAAACCGGAAATGGGCATGGCGCCCATGCGCCACAAGCGGGTCGTGCCTCGCCGGGGCGGCAGTTCCCTCATTGCTGCGCAGCATATTTTTTGCCCGCTATGCAGCATTTAATGATCCCGCACTGCACAAACTGCTTGGAATTGTGAGGCTTTTGCGCATATCCTCAAAAAAAAGGCACAATCGCTATCGGCGGCTTACTCAGAGGCGCGCCGGTGTCCCCGGGAGGATGTAGATGGCCGCTAAAGACGATCCGATCATCATCAAGAAATATGCCAATCGCCGCCTCTACAACACCGGTACCAGCACCTATGTGACGCTCGAGGACCTCGCCGAGATGGTCAAGAAGGGCGAGGAGTTCACCGTCCAGGACGCCAAGACCGGTGACGACATCACGCATCCGGTGCTGACCCAGATCATCTTCGAGCTGGAGAACAAGGATGGGCAGAACATGCTGCCGATCCCGTTCCTGCGCCAGCTGATCGCCTATTACGGCGACCAGATGCAGATGATCGTGCCGAGCTTCCTCGAGCAGTCGATGCTCGCCTTCTCCAAGGAGCAGGAACGCTTTCGCGAGCAGATGAAGGGTGCGCTCGGCAAGTCGCCGCTGGACATGATGAAAATCACCACGCCGATCAAGGCACTGGAGGAGCAGACGCGCCGCAACATGGAAATGTTCCAGAATGCGATGCGGCTGTTCACGCCGTTTCCGCCCGCGGGCACCGCGCCAGGGGCTGCACCGACGCCCGAGCCGGCCAGGAAGGAAACGCCTGACAAGCCCGACGACCTGCAGGAGTTGAAGGACCAGATCGCGGCCATGCAGCGCAAGCTCGACACGATGTCTTGACGCGTTCGGATCGAAAGATCCGATAGCTGCGGCGCATCGGGTCGCTGCCCGTTCCATCTTTTCCGAAGACCGGTACCCCTTTTCGGCCCTATGGCAGCACTCCCACATAACGGCCGCGCGGCCTGATAAGGCCTCCGCTTGTTATCTGTTCGACCGTGTGCGCGGCCCAGCCGACGCTGCGTGCGAGCGCGAACAAGCGGAACGGTGCATCGCGCGGCAAGCCAAGGTTGCGCGTCAGCGCGGCCAGCCCAAAGTCTATGTTGGGAAGCGCGCCGGTCGCGGCAAGGGCAGCGTCGCGCAGCGACGATAGTGTGCCGTCGACCTCGATCACCGACAGCAGCGCCTCCGCCCGTGGATCGCCGTCGGGATAAAGCTGGTGACCGAACCCCGGCAACGGTCGGTCATGGCTGAGCCAGCGCCGGATCGTCGCATCGGCGCCATGCCGTGCCGCATCCTCGGCCAGTTGCATCACCGCCTCGCCGGCGCCGCCATGGCGAGGGCCTGACAGGGTCGCAAGCCCAGCGAGCAGGCAGGCGGCCAGCGGCGCGCCGGTCGAGGCCGCGACGCGGGCGGCGAAGGTCGACGCGTTCAGTTCGTGATCGGCAAGCAAGACAAGCGCTCGGCGGATCGCATCCGCCCCGCCACCATCCACCGACCAGCGCTGTGCCAGCCGTTGATGGATTGGCTCTAATCCCGCCGACGTGCCCAAGGCACTGGCCAGCACGCCGACCACGTGCGCGGCATCGGCATGCAGCGACGCGGCGCTGCGCCCGAGCGACGGGCGCCCTTGGCCGGCAAGCACCGCAAGTCGCGCAAAGGCCGCGGCCCGGCCAGCTTGATAGGGCTCCTCCAGCAACGGCGCTTCGAAAGCCACCGGTTTGGGCAGAGCCCAGAGCACCGCGGCTGTTTCTTCCAGCGTGGCATTCTCGGAAAGCGCGGCGGCGTCCTGGCCACGATAGACAAGGCGACCGTGCGAGACGGTCGAAATCGCCGTAGCGATCGACGGCTCGCCCCAGGCGATCGAACTTTCGGCGATTGCCGAGGGACTTCTTCCACGTGCCCTCCGCGTTGCCAGCGCCGCTATGTCGTCGGCACGATACTGGCTGCGGCGCGGATCGGCGCGGTCGGGCCGCATGCCGATGCGCCCACGGCTGACATAGGCGTACAGCGTCTGCGCCCGCACCTGGAGACGCTCAAGCGCTTCCTCTCGCGACAGCCACTCGGACATATCGAACTCTCATATTGATTCTATTGATCAAGATTGATGGCGGTGTTGCCCAGCCTTATCTCCAATCGCGAAATGCTTCAAGGAGACAGGCTATGGCGAATGGGCTCGATGACGTTGTGGCGGCGGAAACAGTGCTCTCCGATGTGGATGGTCTTGGCGGCCGTCTGACGATCCGTGGTCATTCGCTGCCGGAATTGGCCGGCCGTTGGAATTATGCCCAGGTGGTTCGGCTGTTGCTGGACGGCTTTTTCGACGATCTTCCCGATGATGCGGAACTGACGCGGGCTCTGGGCCGGGCGCGTGCGGACGTGTTCGAGCTGGTTTTGCCCTCGCTGCCCTTGCTGGCATCGCTCGATGTCTACAGCGCCATGCGCGCCGGCATGGCGCTGCTGCCGGACGGCGACACGCTGACGGACGCCTTGCTGCTGATCGCGGCGCCAGCGGTGCTGACGCCGGCCTTGCTGCGCCTCCGGCGCGGCGAAGAGCCGATCGCGCCGGACAGCCGGGCCGATCACGCCGCCGACATGTTGCGGATGCTGAGCGGCAACGTCGCCTCACCAGGGCTGCCGAAGGCGCTCGACACCTATCTGGTGACGGTCTGCGACCACGGTCTCAATGCATCGACCTTTGCAACACGCGTGGTCGCGTCCACGCAGGCCGGCCTGACATCGTCCGTGCTGGCCGGGCTCGGCGCGCTCAAGGGGCCGCTGCACGGCGGCGCGCCTGGCCCTGTCATCGAGATGCTGGATGCAATCCAGGCGCATGGCGACGCGGCCGGCTGGCTGCGCGCAGAGATCGCGCATGGCAAGCGCATCATGGGCTTCGGGCATCGCATCTACCGCGTGCGCGATCCACGTGCCGATGTGCTGAAGGCGGTGGTGCGGCAACTCGGCAACGAGGGCGAAGCCGGCCGCCGGCTGGCCTTCGCGGAGACGGTGGAGCAAGCGGCGCTCGACGTGCTGCGGGTTGCCAAGCCGTCGCGCTCGCTGCAGACCAATGTCGAGTTCTACACCGCCCTGCTGCTGGAAGCGGCGGGCTTTCCCAGCCAAGCCTTCAGCAATATCTTTGCCGCCGGGCGTGTCGCTGGCTGGATCGCGCATGCGCGCGAGCAGCAGACGACCGGTCGGCTGATCCGGCCGCAGTCGCGTTATGTCGGGCCGGTGCCTGACCTGGTTGCCTGAAGCTTTTTTGGGCTCTGCAGGATTTTTGCAGGAAGGTTGCGCCCGCCGATGGGCGGGGCGGTCCGGTCGATGTTGTCGTGGTGAGCGGCTGTGCCGCCGCTCATGACGAAAATTTCATCTCGCCGAAAATTCTGGCCGCTGTTATTGCGTCGCATCGAGCATATATGCTGCACTGCAACATAGACCTGCTTTTGCCGCAACCAGAGGATTCCGCCCTTGGCCACCAGGAAAACCGCAGTTGTCACCGGCTCCACATCCGGCATTGGCCTGGCCATCGCCCAGGCGCTGGCGGCCGAAGGCCATGACGTCGTCGTCAATTCCTTCTCCGACACGGCAGCCGACCACGCCATCGCCGATGCGATCGCCAAACAGCACGGCGTGAAGACTGCCTACATCAAGGCCGACATGTCGAAACCGGCAGAATGCCGGGCGCTGGTCTCAAAGGCTGCAGAAACGTTCGGGTCGGTCGATATTCTGATCAACAATGCCGGCATCCAGCATGTCGCGCCGGTGGAAGACTTTCCAATCGAGAAATGGGACGCGATTATCGCCATCAACCTGTCTTCGGCGTTCCACACCATCGCGGCAGCGATTCCGCTGATGAAAAAGGCCGGCGGCGGCCGGATCGTCAACATCGCCTCGGCGCATGGGCTGGTCGCGTCGCCATTCAAATCGGCCTATGTCGCGGCCAAGCACGGCATATTAGGGCTGACCAAGACGGTCGCGCTCGAACTGGCGCGTGACAAGATCACCTGCAATGCCATCTGCCCCGGCTACGTGCTGACGCCGCTGGTCGAGGCGCAGATCCCCGACCAGATGAAAGCTCACGAGATGGACCGCGCGACCGTCATCCGCGAGGTCATGCTGGACAAGCAGCCGACGAAGGAATTCGTCACGGTCGAGCAGATCGCGGCAGCGGCGGTGTTCCTGTGTTCGGACGCGGCGGCGCAGGTTAACGGCACGCATCTGTCGGTCGACGGCGGCTGGACCGCCGCGTGAGGCCCAGAATTTTCGCATCTACCAAACGGGACAGACCGAGGACGACGCCATGACCAAAAACGGCAAGGCGGAGGAGACGAAGAAGATCAATATCGCACTTCAGGGCGGCGGCTCGCACGGGGCCTTTTCCTGGGGTGTGCTCGACCGGCTGCTGGAGGACGGCAGGCTGGAGATATCAGCGGTGTCAGGTACCAGTGCCGGCGCCATGAACGCGGTGGCGCTGGCCGACGGTTTTGTCCGTGGCGGGGTCGATGGCGCACGCCAGAAGCTCGATGATTTCTGGCGCGCGGTGGCGGCGAAGGGCCGGTTCAGCCCGGTGCAGCGCATGCCGTGGGATGTCGCCTGGGGCAATTGGTCGATCGAGAACACGCCGGGCTATGTCTTTTTCGACACCATGTCGCGGGTGTTCTCGCCCTATGCCGCCAACCCGCTGGGCCTCAATCCTCTGCGCGACGTCGTCGCGCGGGAGATCGATTTTAGGAATGTCCGCGCCTGCAAGTCGATGGAGCTGTTCATTTCGGCGACCAATGTCGAAACCGGACAGCTGCGCGTCTTTTCCGACGGCGAGATCGACCTCGACACGGTGATGGCTTCGGCCTGCCTGCCCCAACTGTTCCGCGCCGTCGAGATCAAGGGCGTGCCCTATTGGGACGGCGGCTATGGCGGCAATCCGGCGCTCTATCCGTTCTTCAAGACGGCGGCGACCGAGGACGTGCTGCTGGTGCAGATCAATCCGGTGGTGCGGGAGGGAACACCAAGGAGCGCCAATGAGATCCAGAACCGCATCGACGAGATCACCTTCAACGCCGGGCTGTTGCGCGAATTCCGTTCGATTGCCTTCGTCAAGGAACTGATCGCCGCCGGCCGTCTGCCGCATGGCGAATACCGCGACATCCGCATGCACCGTATCGATGCCGACGAGGCGTTCAAGGACCTGTCGGCATCATCGAAGGTCAATGCCGAATGGGCGTTCCTGACCTATCTGCGCGATCTCGGCCGCACCGCCGCGACCGATTGGCTGGAAGAGAATTACGACGCCGTCGGCAAGCACCCGACACTCGATCTCTCGGGCGAACTCGATGACGGCTTCAAGCCGGTGCGCGGTCCCGCACCTGGCCGGCGGGTCAAGGAATTCCTTGCTGCGCGCAAAAATCCGGAGGTGGTTCGCCGTCGGGCGTGAACGGCCAATCGATGTTCATCGATTGGCTCGCGATCATGCTTTCAGAGTGAGTTCGATCACCCTGATCAGGGCGGCGGCCGCTTGCCGCTGTCCCTGGGGATCGCTGATCCGCGCCTTCATGCCTTCCAGCCCGTCGAGCAGCATGTCGGCAAGCAGTTGCGTCGACAGGCCCCTGGCCGCCAGATCGACGCCGTTCCCGGCTGCTTCGCCCTCGATCGCGGCGGCGATATGTTTGCCAAGCCCGCCGCGCCAGCAGCCCACCAGATCGCCAAGGTTCGATTTCATGTCCAGCAGTTCTGCGCCGTGCGGCGAGGCAACGACGGCGCCCATCATCGAGATGAATGCCTCGTCGATGGCTCGCATCATGCGCTCGGTGAAAGCGCCGTCGCCGGCCAGAGCCAGCTTTGCCGCCTCGACCGAGCGCGACAGGATCATCATGGCGATGGCGCGGAAAATGTCGGTCTTGTTCTTGAACAGGAGATAGAGCGCCGGCCGCGACATGTCGGCGGCGCGGGCGATGTCGTCCATGGTGGTGCGGGAGAAGCCATAAGCCAAAAACATCTTCATCGCCCCATCCAGGATACGGACGCGTTTGGGGTCGGCGGTGGCGATGTTTTCGATCTGATTCATGGAGCAATTCTATCCTGCGAGATCTTTATTGACAAAATGACGTAATTTGTCAATCTGTATCGGACGAAGCGGACGCTTCGCCCTTGGGCAGTGGACGACAACAAAGGGTATCCCCATGCGCCTCACCGTCGACGGACAATCATTCGATATCAACGCCGATCCGGACATGCCGCTGCTATGGGCGCTGCGCGATCTCATCGGCAAGACCGGACCCAAATTCGGCTGCGGCATTGCCGCCTGCGGCGCCTGCACGGTTCATGTCGGCGGTCAGCCGGTGCGTTCCTGTTCGCTTCCGGTTGGCCAGGTCAGCGGCGCTGTCACCACCATTGAAGGCATCGGCACGGCGGGCAGACTGCATCCGGTGCAGCAGGCATGGCTGGAGGAACAGGTCGCGCAATGCGGCTATTGTCAGGCCGGCCAGATCATGAGCGCGGTGGCGCTGCTTGACGAGGTCGCCGACCCGAGCGACGCCGACATCGACAACGCCATGGGCGGCAATCTCTGCCGCTGCGGCACCTATCCGAGGATCCGCTCGGCCATCAAGAAGGCCGCGGCGCTCAAGACGGCGGGGCTCTGACCATGGCCAGTGTCGGAAAGATCGCCCGCCGCACGTTCCTGATGGGCGCGGTCGCTGTCGCGGGCGGCGTTGCCGTCGGTTACTACTATTATCGCAAGCCTTTTGCGAACCCGCTCGAGGCCGATCTCGGCAAGGGCGAGGCGACCTTCAACCCCTATGTGAAGATCGGCGCCGACAACACCATCACCATCGTGGCGCCGCGCGCCGAGATGGGGCAAGGCATTTCGACGACGCTTGCCGTCATGGTCGCCGAAGAACTCGATGTCGGCCTCGATCGGGTCAAGGTCGAACACGGGCCGGCCTCCCATGCCTATTACAACGCCGCGATCCTCGAAGAGGGCGGCCCGTTCGCCTTCTTCGACGAAAGCATGACCGCGCAAGCGGTGCGCTCGGGCCTCGGCGTGGTCGGCAAGTTCCTTGCCCTGCAGGGCACGGGTGGTTCGTCTTCGACACGGGATGGCTTTGACAAGATGCGGCAAGCGGGTGCCGCCGCCCGGCAGATGCTGATCGCTGCCGCGGCGCAAAAACTGGGTGTCGCCGCCGCCGATCTGGAAACGGCCGACGGTTCGATCCTGCACAAGGCGTCCGGCAAGTCTCTGACCTATGGCGCGGTCGCCGCGGCGGCCGCCGCGATGGCGCCGCCGGCCGAAGTCAAACTCAAGGACCGGGCCGACTGGAAACTGCTGGGAAAACCGCAGAAGCGCATCGACATGCTGGCCAAGGTCACCGGGGCGCCGATCTTCGGCATCGATATCCGGCTGCCCGACATGCTCTACGGCACGGTCAAGATGAGCCCGCGCTTCTGGTCGAGGTCGGTCAAGGCGGACCTCTCCAGGGCCGAGAAAATGCCCGGCGTGATCAAGATCGTGCCGCTCGAGACGAATTACGGCCATGGCTTCGGCATCATCGCCGACAACACATGGACGGCGTTCAAGGCTGCCGAGGCGATCGACGCCGAGTGGTCAGATCCCGAATATCCGATCAGCAGCGCCGCCGTATCCGATGTGCTGAAGCAGGCGCTTGGCACCAAGGGTTCGGTGATGCGCGACAATGGCGATGTCGACAGCGCCTTTGCCGATGCGCCGCGCGAAAGGATCGTCGAGGCCGACTATGCCGTGCCCTATCTGGCGCACGCGACGATGGAGCCGATGAACGCGACGGCGCAGCTCAAGGATGGTGCCCTCGCCATCTGGTGCGGCAATCAGGCGCCGACCCTGGTGCGGCAGCTTTGCGCCAATCAACTCGGCATCGAGCAGGACAAGGTCACCGTGCACACCACCTTCCTCGGCGGCGGCTTCGGCCGGCGCATCGAGATGGACTATGCGCTCTATGCGGCGCTGATGGCCAAGGAAGCGGGCGGGCGTCCAGTCAAGGTGACCTGGACACGTGAAGAAGACATGCGCCACGACGCCTATCGACCGGCCGCTATCGGCAAGTTCCAGGCGCGGCTCGGCGACGATGGCACGCCGGTCGCCGTCGACATGAGGATGGCCTCGCCATCGGTGATTGCCGGCACGCTGCGTCGGCTGTTCCCCTCGATATCGCCGCTCGGTCCCGACAAGACCATTGTCGATGGCGCCTATGACCAGCCCTACAGCATCCCGAATTACCGGGTCAGCGGTATCGCGGCGCCCGTCTCCATCCCTGTCGGTTCCTGGCGCTCGGTCGGCAGTTCGGTCAACGGTTTCTTCCATGAGGGGTTCATGGACGAGATCGCCGCTGCTGGGAAAGTCGATCCGGTCGAGATGCGCAAGAGACTGATGGCTGCCTATCCCTCGGCGGTGAAGGTGGTGGAGAAAGTCGCCGCGATGGCGAAATGGGGCGAAGCGCTACCAGCCGGCAAGGCCAAGGGCATGGCCTTCACGCTGTCCTTCGGCAGCTGGGTCGGCGAGATCGTCCAGGTGGCGGATACGCCAGCCGGCATCCGTATCGAGAAGGTGTGGATCGCCGCCGATGTCGGCACCGCGCTCGATCCTGGCATCATCGAGGCGCAGCTGATTTCCGCCGCCATCTACGGTCTTTCGGCAGCGATGGGCCAGGAGATCACCTTCGCCGACGGCATGGTCGAACAGTCGAACTTCCACGATTTCGATGCCATGCGGATCTTCCAATGCCCGGTCTTCGAAGTCGCCATCCTGGAAAACTTTCACAAGATGGGTGGCGTCGGCGAGGTCGGCACACCGCCGGCGGCACCAGCTTTGGCCAACGCCATCTTCGCGTTGACCGGCAAACGCATCCGCACGCTGCCGCTGTCGAAAACGGTGGCCTTCGCATGAAGAAGCTCCTCATCATGCTGACGCCTGCTGCCATGCTTGTCCTGGCGGTGCCGTTCGCGATCGCGCAAGAGAGCCAGACGCCGGCGCCGGCGTTGGCCGACGCCGCAAAAAGCCTGGCCGAATGGGACAAGGTCTATGCGGTGTTCTCGCATCCACGCTGCGCCGGCTGTCATGTCGCGGACGACCGGCCGCGCTGGTCCGGCGCGCATTATGGCGGCACGCGCGTTCACGCCTTCAATGTCCAGCGCGGTGCCGACGGGTCTGGCTTCGGCAATCCGGGCTTGCGTTGCACGACATGCCATTTCTCCAGCAATTCCAGTATTTTGCATGGGCCGCCCGGGGCCGAGAACTGGCATCTGGCACCGACCGAGATGGCCTGGTTCGGAAAGTCCTCGCCGGAAATCTGCACGCAGATCAAGGATCCCGCCCGCAATGGCGGGCGCAGCCTGCAGGCTGTGGCGCTGCATGTGCGCGACGACAAATTGGTTGCCTGGGGCTGGGCCCCCGGTGGAGATCGCGAGTCGGCGCCAGGCTCGGCGGAAGAGACATACGAGGCGATCGAAAACTGGATAGCGGCGGGCGCATCTTGTCCGGTGGCGCAATGATCTTGCAACTTTCGGACTATATTGCGGTACAACTTTGATGTAGAAGCACGCTTCGCCGATCACGGCAAATTGAACACGGCTTGGCGCGCACCCATATCGGCGACGCGCCCGCGTTATGAGGACGCCGGCCGAACCCGCAGTGGAAAACAACGAAGATGCCGAGAATCAGGTTTCACAAGCTTGCAGCCATTGTTGTGCTCATTGGTTTCGCGGCCTGGATGGCGACAGGCGAGTTTTCGTCCGTCGGCAGCGTGGCCGCCAACAAGGCCAAGGCAGCCGAAGTCGAGCAGGCCAAGGCGCCGGACGCCAACAAGCCCAGAGCGGCGGAAGCCGAGCCGAAGGCACCGCTGCGCACCGTGGCGGTGGTGACGCCGCCGCGCAAGACCTATGCACGCGCCATCCGCGTTTCCGGGCTGACCGAAGCCGACAAGCGGGCGGTGCTGGCGACGCGCGTCGCCGGCGTCATCGACAAGCTGCCGGTCAAGCAGGGCCAGCACGTCAAGACCGGCGATCTGGTGCTGATGCTTGCGGCGGAAGAAAAGATCTCCATGGTCGACAACGCCAGGCAGCTCGTGGTGCAGCGCCAGGCCGAATTGGACGCGGGTTTGCGGCTGATGAAGACTGGCAATCTGCCGAAGCTGCAGCTCGACACCGCGCGCTCGAACCTGACCTCGGCGCAGTCGCTGCTGGAAACCGCACAGGCCGAACTCGACCGCAATGAGGTGAAAGCGCCTTTCGACGGCGTCATCGACCGGGTGCCGGTGGAGCTCGGCAGTTCCATCATGCAGGGCGGCGAGGTGGCAACCATCCTCAAGCTCGATCCGGTGATTGCCCGCGGCGAAATCAGCGAGCGCGACCTCGGCTACCTCAAGCTGGGCGACAAGGCCAATGTGCGACTGGTCAGCGGTCAGACCGTCGAAGGCACCGTGCGCTACATCAGCCGCGACGCATCGTCGGCGACCCGCACCTTCCGCGTCGAGGTGGCGATCCCCAACGGCGACGGCTCCGTGCCGGCTGGCATGACGGCCGAAATCGCGCTCAACGCACAACCGACCGACGCGGTCCTGCTGCCGCGCTCGGTGGTGACGCTGGGCGACAAGGGCGACCTCGGCATCCGTGCCGTCGGCAAGGACAACAAGGTGGCGTTCTTCCCGATCGACCTCGTCGACGATACGCCGACCGGCCTCGTGCTCGGCGGCATTCCGGCCGATGCGCGCATCATCGTCGCCGGCCAGGAACTGGTGAAGGAAGGCGATCTGGTCAATCCGGTCGAGGCCGACCAGGCGACCATCAAGAAGCTGCTGGGCGAGGCAACGGCCGGCACGCAGTAATATCGCGATGGACTAGCCCTGGACGGGGACAATCGGCTGCGACGCAGCTCCTGAAATTCAAAAACAGGCGTTAGCCATGGATATCGTCAGACTCGCAATCAACAATGCCCGGCTGACCATCTCGGTCCTGGTCTTCCTGATCCTTGCCGGGGCGGTCGCCTATCAGTCGACGCCGAAGGAAGCGGAGCCCGACGTTCCGATTCCGATGATGTATATCAGCCTGATCTATCAGGGCATTTCGCCTGAGGATTCGGAGCGGCTTCTGCTGCGGCCGATGGAAAGCAAGCTGAAAAGCTTGAAGGGCCTCAAGGAAATGCGTTCGGCCGCCTTCCAGGGCGGCGGCTACGTGCTGGTCGAATTCCAGCCGCAGACCAATCTGGCCACCGCGCTGCAGGACACGCGCAGCAAGGTACAGGACGCCAAGGCCGACCTGCCACAGGCGGCCGAGGAACCGACAGTCAACGAAGTCAACATTTCCGAGTTTCCGGTGCTCGTCGTCACGCTGTCGGGCGAATTGCCCGAACGCGTGCTGACCGCCGCGGCACGCGAACTGCGCGACCGCATCGAAGAAGTGCCCGGCGTTCTCGAAGGCTCGCTGCAAGGTGCGCGCGACGACCTGGTCGAGGTCGTCATCGACCCGATGAAGCTGTCTTCCTACGGGCTGCAGCTCGATCAGCTGATTGGTGCGGTCGGCAACTCCAACAGTCTGGTCGCCGCCGGCAACATCGAAGGCTCGGAAGGCAAGTACGCCGTCAAAGTGCCTTCGCTGATCGAGACGCCGGAGGATGTGGCGGCACTGCCGGTGGTCGCCGGCCCCAATGCCGTGGTGCAGGCCAAGGACATCGCCACGATTCGCTCGACCTTCAAGGATGCGGAAACGGTGACACGCCTCAACGGCAAGCCGGCCATCGCCATCGAAGTCAAGAAGCGCATAGGCTCCAACCTGATCGATACCATCGCCAAGGTGCGGACGGTGTCCGACGAGTTCGTCAAATCCATGCCCGCGGGCATGAACGTCACCTACACGCAGGACAAGTCCGTCTTTGTCAACCAGTTGCTGGGCGATCTGCAGAACCACGTCATGATCGCCGTCATCCTGGTGTTCATCGTCATCCTCTATGCGCTGTCCGGCCGTGCCTCGCTGCTCATTGGCCTGGCCATTCCGTCGTCCTTCCTGATCGGCATCCTGCTGCTGGCGATGATGGGCTACACGATCAACATGATCGTGCTGTTCAGCCTCATCCTGGCCGTCGGCATGCTGGTCGACGATGCCATCATCGTCACCGAGTTCGCCGAGCGACGGATGAGCGAAGGCATGCCGAAGGAGGAAGCCTTCGCGCTCGCCGCCAAGCGCATGGCCGGTCCGGTCATCGCGGCGACGATGACGCGTATCGCCGCCTTCTCGCCGCTGCTGTTCTGGCCCGGCATCATCGGCGACTTCATGAAGTACATGCCGATCACCCTGATCGTCACGCTGTCGGCCTCGATGCTCTACGCGCTGGTCTTCGCGCCGACGCTGGGTGCGATCTTCGCCAAGGCGCCGCCGCATCACGAGGATGACAATCGCGACGGCTGGTACATGGCGATCGTCAAGCAAGCGGTGCGCTTCCCGATCACCGTGCTGGTGCTGACCGTCGCGCTGCTGTTCGGCGTCGGTTTTGCCTATTCGAAATACGGCGCCGGCGTCGAGTTCTTCCCGAATGTCGAGCCGGATTACGGCCTGCTTTACGTGCACGCGCGCGGCAATCTTTCGCTGGCCGAAATGGATACGGCGACCAAGATCGCGGAAGACAGGCTGCTCGGCTGGCCGGGTGTGAAGTCGGTCTACACCCGCGTCGGCAAGACGCAAGGCGGCGGCCAGGACATTCCCGAAGACGTCGTCGGCGTCATCCAGTACGAGTTCATCGACTGGCGCGAGCGCAAGTCGGCGAACCATATCCTGGACGATTTGCGCGGCGTCATGGCCGGCATTCCCGGCGTCGATGTCGAGGTGCGCGTGCCGGAGGCCGGCCCACCGACCGGCAAGCCGATCCAGATCAGGCTTTCGGCCGTCGACCCCAAGGGGCTCGACGACAAAGCCCGTGCGGTCGCGGCGCGCATCGGCAAGGTTCCTGGCGTCATAGATATCTCCGATGGTTTGCCTCCGCCCGGCGTCGACTGGGCGCTCGAGGTCGACCGCGCCAAGGCGGCGCAGTACGGCATCAGCCCGACCTCGGTCGGCACCGTGGTGCAACTGGTGACCAACGGGTTGAAACTTTCGGAATACCGTCCGGCCGGCGCCGATGACGCCGTCGACATCCGGCTTCGCCTGCCCGAAGACCGGCGCACGCTGTCGACGCTCGACGAATTGCGGGTGCAGACCTCGCAAGGCTCGGTACCGATCTCGAACTTTGTCGTGCGCAAGCCTGAACCGACGGTCGGTATCCTCAACCGCATCGACGGCGCCCGTACGGTGGTCGTCCAGGCCAACGTTGCCGCCGGCGCCCAGGTCGCGGCAGTGCAGGAGCAGGTCAGCAAGGCCGTCTCCGATATGGATCTGGGCAGCGGCATCCGCTGGAAGCTGGCTGGCTCGAACGAGGACAGCGCCGAAGCCAGCGCCTTTCTCAGCAAGGCCTTCGGAGCGGCGATCTTCCTGATCTTCCTCGTGCTTTTGGCGCAGTTCAACAAGTTCACCAGCGTCTGGCTGGTGCTGTCCTGCGTGGTCATGGCGACGATCGGTGTGTTCCTCGGACTGCTGATAACAGGCGAGACGTTCGGCATCGTCATGTCGGGCATCGGCGTCATCGCGCTGGCCGGCGTGGTGGTGAACAACAACATCGTGCTGATCGACACCTATGACAGGCTGCGCGAAGAGGGTTGGGACAAGGTCGAGGCGGTGCTGCAGACCTGCCGCGAACGCGCCCGCCCGGTGGTGCTGACGGCGGTGTCGGCCATTCTCGGCGTGCTGCCGATCGCCTTCGGCCTCGGCCTCGAAATCTTCCATCACGAGACGACGATCAACGCACCGTCGACGCAATGGTGGATTTCGCTGTCGTCGGCGATCGTCTTCGGCCTGTCCTTCGCCACCGTGCTGACGCTGGTGGTGACGCCGTCGATGTTGATGGTGTTCACCCGCGCCAAGGTCAAGCCCGGCACGCGGCGCGGCTGGTTCAGCCGGCTGTTCCGGCGCGGCAAGGGCGAGATTTCTTCGACCGATGCGCCGGGACAGGATGTCGGAGCGGAGCCGGAGATCGCCTTTCCAAAAGCCGCCGAATAGACCCAATGCCGATTTGACCGGCAAAGGCCGCCCGGAACAACCGGGCGGCCTTTCGCATTGTTCTCTCCAAGAGCAATGCCGTGCAGGGAGTTTCCCATGCCGATCACCACCATTATCATCATCGTTCTGGTCCTCGTCCTCATTGGCGCCGTGCCAGCCTGGCCGCATTCGCGCTCCTGGGGCTATGGGCCGTCGGGCATTGTCGGGGTGGTGCTGGTAGTGCTCCTGGTGCTGGTGTTGATGGGGCGGGTCTAGCCGCCCTTCCAGGAGACCTATCGATGTAAAGAGATCGGCAGGCCGCCATGGCTGCCCGCCGGGCCTGTCAGGCAGCTTTCGCAACGCCATTCACGGTGGCGATGCCGATGTCCTCAAGAGCTTCAGTGACCGCCTGATCCAGCGGCATGTGGGGGATCGCACCGATGATGCCTTCCAGCCGCGTCGAAACCAGTTGATGCGGCTCGAAGCGCAGATAGGACATCGACACGATCTCGCGCCACATCGCCACGAACGGGCTGCCGGCGCGCAGCACCCACCACGGCATGGAGGTCAGTTTGAGCGGGCGACCGAGTGCCTTCTCTGCCGCGGCCTTGAGTTGCCGGTCGGTGATTGCATGGCCGGGAAGGTTCAGAGCTTCATAGGTGCCGAGCTTATCGAGGTTTTCCGCCAGGCCGACGAAGGCCTTGGCGAAGTCCGGCAGGTAGGCCCATTCATGCACCAGATCGACTGGACCAGGTGCGGTGTAGATGCCCTTGGCCATCTTGGCGGCGACGACCAGGTCGAACCATGAACCGCTGCCGGTGCCGCCGAAGAAGTCGCCGGCGCGCAAGAGAATGGTACGCACCCGGCCGGCGTCGGCCTCGCGGCGAAACAGGTCTTCCATCGCGGTGCGAATGCGGCCCTTCTCGGTCGTCGGGTGAAAGGGCGTGTTCTCGGTGATCACCGCCGGCATCGGCGAGCCGTAATTGTAGACGGTGCCGGGGAAGAGGTGCAGCGTGCCATTCGCATGGCAGGCGGCCATGACGTTCTCGGCCATCGGCAGGCACTTGCCCCAGTCGGTGTAGATCGGGTTGAGGCCGTTGAAGATGATGTCGACGCCTTGCGTGGCGCGGATCAAGCCTTCACGGTCGAGCGCGTCGCCGGCGACCGCCGTGGCGCCGTTGAGCTCGGCCGGCACCTTGCCGCTGCGGGTGATTGCGCGGACATCGTAGCCGGCATCGATGAAGGCCTTGGCGACCACGCGGCCGAGCCGGCCATTGGCACCGAGAATTGCGATCTTGGTCATTGGAAATACTCCTGATTTGGAATTTGCGTGGTCGTTGGGGAGGGGCGATCAGCGACAAGCGCGATCGGATCAGCGGTTGCCGAAGATCTCGCGGTTGCTGCCTTGCGTCGCCGGCTTCTGGACGGCCGCGTCCGGGTTGCCGATCGACGTGGTGGTCGTGTTGTCGATGCTGGCCACGGTCGGCTGGCTGGCGTCGTTCGAGCCAAACTTGTCGCTGCCGGCAAAAGCAGCGCTGGCGGAAATGAGGATGGCGGCGGCGGTGAGAGCGATCTTGGTCATTTGAGTTCTCCAGGTTGGTGTTTGCAGTCCGTGTTGGTGTCTGCAGCCGGAATATGGTCGCCTCGAATGCGAATGGAAATTGACTATCGCTGGAGCTTTGTTATTCATAAATGAATGACTGAAATCGACTGGAACCTGATCAAGAGCTTCGTCACCGTTGCGGAAACCGGCAGCTTGTCGGCCGCGGCGCGAAAACTCTCGGCAAGTCAGCCGACGCTCGGTCGTCACATCGGCGAGCTCGAACAGGCGCTGGGTGTCACGCTGTTCCGGCGCGGGCGGCGCGGCTATGAACTGACGGAAGCCGGCAGCACGTTGTTCGAACGCGGCAAGGCGGTCAGCGAGCAGGCAAGCGCCTTCTCACTGCTGGCGCTGGGATCGGTCGAGGCAATCGAAGGCACGGTGCGCATCGCCGCCAGCGAAGTGGTGGCTGCCTATGTGCTGCCGGCCATGATGGCGCGGCTTGGGCTCGAGGAGCCGGGTATCGAGGTCGAGATCGTTGCCTCGAATCAAGTCGAAAACCTGTTGCGCCGCGATGCCGATATCGCCATCCGTATGGTCAAGCCGGCGCAGAACGAGCTGACGGCGCGTAAGGTCTGCGATATTCCGCTTTGCGCCTGCGCGGCCAAATCCTATCTCGACCGGCGCGGCCGGCCGCTGGAGCCTGCCGACCTTGTCGACCACGATTTGGTCGGCTTCGACCGCAGCGACGACATCATTAGAGGCTTTACCCAGTATGGCATCCCTGTCACCCGGAGCAGTTTCCGCTTCAGGGCCGACAACCAGATCGTTTTGTGGGAGGCGGTGCGGGCGGGAAACGGCGTCGGTCTCGGCCAGGAGCCGCTGGTCGACCGTGATCCATCGGTGGAGAAGCTGCTGCCTGGCCTGCCACTGCCTGTCTTACCAGTGTGGCTGGCCATGCATCGCGACGTGCGCACCAGCGTGCGCATCCGCCGCGTCGCGGATTTCCTCTACGAGGAACTGCAGCGCTATTCGGCCGGCGCGGCGGCGAACTCCGCGCGGTGAGCAAGGCCGGCCATCAGCAGAACGACGATCAGCAACCCCGACATGGCGACGAAGATCGGGCCGAAGCTGGAATGCTCGGCAACGAAGCCGATCGCCGAGGGCGCCACCAATATGCCGGAATAGCCCATCGTGGTGACGACGCTCATTCCGATGCCCGACGACATGCCTTCCTGGTTGCCGCCGGCCGAGAAGATGATCGGCACCATGTTGGCGATGCCGAAGCCGCACAGGGCAAAGGCGGCGATTGCGAGCCAGGGCGAGGGCGACAGCCCGGCGATCAGCATGCCGGCGGCCGCGACAACCGCCGAGCCGCGTAGGGTCGCGACCGCGCCGAAGCGATTGCGGACGCCGTCGCCGAAGAAGCGCATGATCGCCATGACACCGGAAAAGGCAGCGTAAGCGAGGCCGGCGATGGCAAGGTCGGCGCCGAGTTCCTGCCTGAGATACAGCGCCGCCCAGTCGAGCACCGCGCCTTCGGAGATCATCGTCAGCAGCGCCATCAGGCCGACCAGATAAACCAGCGGGTTTGCCGGCAGCGTGAATTTGTGATGCTCGGCCGCCCGCGGCCTATCCTCGCCGACCAGATGGCGAACCGCCACCGCGATCACCGCGAGGGCGAGAGCGGTGACCACCGCCGCGTGGGCGAGATGGCCGTAGGTCTGAATGGCAAAGCCGCCGAGGCCGCCGCCGGCGAAACCGCCGAGGCTCCAGAAGCCATGCGAGGACGACATGATGGCGCGGGAGAGCCGCCGTTCGACCACCACCGCATTGGCGTTCATGGCGACATCCATGCCGCCGATCGAGCCGCCGAAGATGAACATGGCGATGGCCGCCAGCGGCACATTAGGCGCCAGCGCCACGACCAGCAGGCCGAGGCTGCCGCAAAGGCCGAACCAGCGCAGCACGGTGCGCGAACCATGCCTGGAGATCAAATGGCCGCACCAGGTCATGGCGGTGACGGCGCCGGCGCCAAACAGCAGGATCAGCAGGCCGAGCGTGAACTTCGAGATGTCGAGCCGGGTCAGGAACACCGGGATCTGCGGCGCCCAGCTGCCGGTCAGAAAGCCGTTGGCGAGGAAAATGGCCGCGACGGCCCATCGTCCGCGAATGGCAGTCTGCATGGCGTTTGACGCGTTCATAAGGCGAATCCGGTCAGAAAATGGCTTCGCGCGGCAAATTAGATCGATTCAATTTTCAGTCAAGCGCTCTATTTCGAAAGCGCTTGGGCCAAAGCGGGCTTAGTGGTCCTTGGGACGCCTTGCCTCGAATTCGGCCTTCTTGGCGTCGGAGGCCTCGGTCTGGTTGAGTGCCTGCCATTGCGCGTAAGGCATGCCGTAGACGATCTCGCGCGACTGGTCCTTGCTCAGGTCGACGCCCTCCGCATTGGCCGCCTCGCGGTACCAGTTCGACAGGCAGTTGCGGCAGAAGCCGGCGAGGTTCATCAGGTCGATGTTCTGCACGTCGTTGCGCTCGCGCAGATGCCCGACCAGCCGGCGAAAGGCGGCGGCCTCGAAATCGCGTTGCTGTTCGTCGCTGAGTTCGGTCATCGAAACCTCCTTACAGCGGCCCGGTGCGGGAGCCGAATTGCTTGACGACATGTATATCGGGACGACGGTTGATCGCGTCAACGATCGGCGCCAACCGTTCGGCCCATGCCAGAGCGCCTTTCTGGTCTGCTATCAGATCCTGGCGGATCTCGATCAGCGCATGAGCAAAACCGTTGACGATGGCGTGCTTGTACATGGTGTCGCCGCGCAGCGCGCCGTCGTAAGGTTCGTTGTCGCCGACGGCCAGGCTCTTGTCCTCGGCCAGCATGTCGATCAGCGGCCGTGCCACCCGGTCGTCCCGGTCCCACAGGATACCAACATGCCAGGGACGCTGTATGCCTTGCATGACAGGCGTGAAGGAATGCACGGAGAAGATGAAGGGCGTCCACGCGGAAGCCCGTGCGACCGAGGCTATCATGGCGCCGACAGCGTCGTGATAGGGCCGGTAGAAGCCATCGAGCCGCCTTTCACGCTCCTCGGGAGCGATGGGGTAATTCCCGGGCACGACGGTGCCGTCATAAAGCTGGCGAATAAGCGTCGGATCGTCCTCGCCGCGATTGGGATCGATCAGCAGCCGCGAAAAATTGGCGAGCACCGCCGGTACGCCGAGCAAGGCGGCCAGTTCGCGCGTTACCGTTTCGACCCCGATGTCGTAGGCGATGTGGCGGTCGAACTCCGCCGCCGGCAGGCCGAGCCTGCCATAATCGTCGGGTAGGTCGCGGCGGGCATGGTCGCACAAGAGCACGATGCCTCGCTTGCGGTCGCCTTCGACAACGTCGAAAGGCGCGAAAACTGTGGATCGGGTCATTGGCGGGAAATGGTCTGTTCGCTGGCTTCCGGGGAGGGTGCTATCGTCATTCCACGAAGACGACGCTTGCGCAATGCCGTTGTTTGGCCAAGGTTTCCCGGGAAATCTGGCGGAGCTCGGCGAATCGTGCGCCGGAGCCTTCTAAATCGATTGGAATTGAACAAAACGGTGCGTTGACATGCGCCCGGACTTTTCCGAAAAGGGGCGCAGAGAGATGCTGATGTGGTTCTTGAGGGGTTTTCGGATGAGTTCCGCTGGCAGGCAGCGCATGCGCTCTGCCTTTGCCATGCCGCTCCTGATCCTTGCCGTCGGCCTGTCGGCGGTGGTCATGGCCTCGCCGGCGCGTGCCGATTTCCGAGTCTGCAACGCCACGCAGAACCTGGTCGGTGTCGGTATCGGCTATCGCGCCAAGGCCGGCTGGATCACCGAGGGCTGGTGGCACATCGAGGGATCGAGCTGCAAGACGCTGATCGAAGGGCCGCTGTCATCAAGGTTTTACTATCTTTATGCAGAAGACGCCGAGCGCGGCGGACGCTGGGACGGCCCGATCAACATGTGCGTGGCTGAAAAAGAGTTCAAGATCGCCGGCGTAACCGACTGCGTCGCCCGGGGCTTCCAGCGCGCCGGATTCCAGGAATATGACACGGGCGAACAGGCAAGCTGGATGGTCCAGCTGACCGATGAGTCCACAACGGGAGGCGCTCCAGCCGCCCCGGGAACAAACAGTCAATGAGACGTAGCCGCAAGGTCAAGATCCTAGCCACTATCGGTCCGGCCTCCTCGTCGGAGGAGATGCTGAAGAAACTGTTCGAAGCTGGCGCCGATGTGTTCCGCATCAATATGAGCCACACCGATCACGAGCTGATGCGCACGCTGGTCGGACGCATCCGCACTGTCGAGGAAGCGGTCGGCCGGCCGATCGGCATCCTGGCCGATCTGCAAGGACCAAAACTGCGCGTCGGCAAGTTCGCCAATGGCAAGGAAGTGCTGACTGTCGGCCAGACCTTCACGCTCGACGACAATCCCGAGCCCGGCACCTCGACCAGGGTCTATCTGCCGCATCCCGAAATCCTGACCTCGGTCGAGGCCGGCCATCGCCTGCTGATCGACGACGGCAAGCTCGAGCTGAAGGCGGTGAGAAGCGACGGCAAGTCGATCGTCTGCACCGTCGTCGCCGGCACCACGATCTCCGACAAGAAGGGCGTCAGCCTGCCCGACACCGACCTGCCGGTCGGCGCGCTCACCGAGAAGGACCGCAAGGATCTCGATGCCGTGCTGGCCACGGGCGTAGACTGGGTCGCGCTGTCCTTCGTGCAGCGGCCGGAGGATCTTGCCGAGGCGCGCAAGATCGCGCGCGGCCGGGCGCTGATCATGGCCAAGATCGAAAAGCCGCAAGCCGTCGCCCGGCTGGCCGAAATCATCGAGCTGTCCGACGCGCTGATGGTCGCCCGCGGTGATCTCGGCGTCGAGATGCCGCTCGAGGCGGTGCCCGGCATCCAGAAGCAGATCACGCGCGCGGCTCGCCGCGCCGGCAAGCCGGTGGTGGTAGCCACGCAGATGCTGGAATCTATGATCACAGCACCGGTGCCGACCCGTGCCGAGGTGTCGGATGTTTCGATCGCCGTCTTCGAAGGCGCCGATGCCATCATGCTGTCGGCGGAATCGGCGGCGGGCGCCTATCCCGTCGAAGCCGTGGCGATGATGAACCGTATCGCCACCAAGGTTGAAACCGATCCGACCTATGCCGGCATCATCAACGCCCAGCGTTCCGAGCCGGAAGCGACCGGCGCCGACGCCATTTCGCTGGCCGCCCGCGAGATCGCCGAGACGCTGAAACTGTCGGCGATCATCACCTACACGGCGTCCGGCACCACGGGCCTGCGCGCCGCCCGCGAACGTCCGCAAGTGCCGATCATCGCGCTGTCGCCGATCGTCAACACGGCGCGGCGGCTGTCGCTGCTATGGGGCACGCATTGCGTCGTCTCACCCGACGCAATCGATCTTGACGACATGGTCGACCGCGCCTGTCGCATCGCCTTCGAGGAAGGCTTCGGCAAGCCCGGCGACCGCGTCATCATCACCGCCGGCGTGCCGCTGAGGACGCCGGGCTCGACCAATATGCTGCGCATCGCCTATGTCGGATCGGACGTGCAGACGAGCCGTTAGATCGACCGTCCGAACCGTTAGGCGTGATCAGGTCGGCGCGAGTTCGGCCTGCGGCGCCTTGATATCAGCACATCCGCCGGCGCCGTAAGCGTCGCCGGCGACGCGCGCTTCCACAGCCTTCGCAATCGCCTGCAGGTCGATGTTCTTGCCGGCGACCTTCTCGATGGCGCCGACGGCCAGGTCGGGCGCGATCCAGTCCGGCTTGTGGCCGAGATTGTGCACCCAGATGAGTTCGGCGCCGGCAATGTCGCGGGCGAGGCCGATCGAGTGAATCTCCGCATAGACGACTTTGTCGCGATCGCCCGAAATGACCACGGTTGGCGCCTTGATCTGGTTGTAGTGCGGTGCGGCGCCAAGGGCGTAGCGATAGAGCCCGGCGACATCGGCGGCGTTGGCACGAAAGGCCGATGGTCGCAGTACCAACGGGATAGAGGCCGCGGCGAGATAGTTGTCCGGCACCTTGTTGGGCGAGAAGACGCAGGTCGTGGCGTCTTCCATCCGCAGCCTTCCCGTCGGATAGGTCAGCGTCTCGGAAAACAGCCAGCCGATCACCGGAATGGTCGTCAGATGGTAGTACCAGGAGGTTGCGCCGCCCGGCCACGGATGAGTTGCCGGCGCGAGAAAGACCAGGCCAAGCGTCCTGTCGGAATGCTCGCGGCCGAAAGTCGATGTCACCACACCACCGAAGGAATGACCGACGATAACAGCCTTCCTGATGCCCAGACGGTCCATCAACGCGGCGATGGTGTTGGCCTGAGCCGACGGGTCCTCGTTGTTGCCGGGACCACGACCCGACCAGCCGTGGCCTGGTCGGTCGAAGAACAGCATTTCGGCGCGACCTTCGAGCAATGGCCGCAGCGGCAGCATCTGATCCCTGAGATTGGCGCTAGCGCCGTGGATGAAGACGATCGGCGGCAACTCGGCGTTCACGGACCCTGGAATATGGACATAGTGGATGCGGGCGCCATCGATGTCGGCGAATTCACCAATCGACGGATTGCCGCGTTCGATCAGCCATGAACCGGCGCGGGTGACGCCGACAAAGCCGAAGGCAAGCGTCATCAGGAAGGCAAGAGCGGCGTAGATCAGGTTCATGGAGATGCGGGGGTGGAGGGGGATAAGTTGTGGAGTAGCAAATAGGGAATAGGGAATAGGCAGTAGGCAGTAGGCAGTAGGAATGTACGCAACGCGATCTCACCTACTGCCTAATCCCTACTGCCTACTCCCTTAAATGCCTTCTCCGGCAAGCTCTTCCGAAAGCGTGCCGACCTGGTCCTGGGCGCTGCGCATCATCGGATAGATGGCCAGCACTTTCTGCCAGGCCTCGAGTGCCGATTGCTTGTGGCCGGTCAGCGCCATGATCTGCGCCAAGCCGGACAGCGCGCCGAAATGGCGCGGCTCGAGCTGCAGCGTATGGTCGATGTCGGACATCGACTTGCCGTAGTTTTTCATCATGAAATGCACGGTGGCGCGCCGGTTCCAGCCTTCGGCATAGGTCGGCTGCAAGGTCACCACCTGGTCGAGGAAATCGAGCGCGACGTCGAACTTCTGGCCTTCGACAGCCTTCTGCGACCACTGCATCATCAGATCGATCGAGGCGCTGCCGGATTGCGACCACTCATTCCAGATTTCGCCGGCAATGCGCTCGGCCGCCTTTTCGTTGCGCTCGCGCTTCAGGTCGTTGAACAGCTGGTCGAGACGGGCCTGCTTCGTCGTTGCGACCGGCGGCGCGTCCTGGGTGGCTGGCGGCGCGACAGCATCATCCGCCCGTGCCGGGCCATAAATGGCGCCGGAAACAAGCAGAGACGTCAAAAATGCAAAAAGAATCCGCATCGCGGGACTCTAGCCCCGGGTGGCGGAACGTCAAAGTGATTTTAGCGTGAGAAGGCCGGCAGGCCGGCGACAAGCATCAACTGGCGGAGGCGATGCCTCCAGCCCGAAAACTCAGCCCTGGCGTGCCTTGTAGCGCGGGGCGGTCTTGTTGATGATGTAGACGCGGCCCTTGCGGCGAACCAGCTGGTTGTCGCGGTGACGCGCCTTCAGCGCCTTGAGCGAATTCTTGATCTTCATGGTCTTGCCTGTCGGTGTGGACCCGGTCTGGGTCGAAATTTTAAGGCGCGCCAGAAGACGCGCCTTTGAACTGTGGGTGGCTCATAAACGAGGAGCCTTGTCCGTGTCAACCGCAAGCGTGCTCCGTCTCTCCATATCATCAAATATCCGCCATGTCCGCCTTGCGGCATTGCGCGGGCTCCAGCCGGCTGGGATGATGCGGCCATCATGAAGTGATTTGGGGATGGATATGCGCCGAATTTTCCTGTCTGCCTGCATTCTCGTGCTGGCGGGAGCTTCGGTTGCCCGCGCGCAGGAATGCGATCGCGGTGACGACAGCCAGCAGATGACGAACATCTGCGCCGGGGAGGATTACCAGGAAGCCGACTCCAGGCTCAACAAGGCCTACCAAGACCTCATCAGCGCGGATGACGCCGACGACAAGAGACTGCTGCAGGTGGCGCAACGCGCCTGGATCGCTTTTCGCGATGCAGAGTGCGCGCATTCCACCGCGGCCAGCGCGGGCGGTTCGATCCATCCGATGGAAGTTTCGCAATGCCTGGCCAGGCTGACCAATGATCGCATCGAGCAGTTCGCTGCCGCCGCCAATTGCGAGGAAGGCGATGCCAGTTGCGCCAGCCCCGACGAAGACGAGAGCGACGACGTGCAGTAGGCCTGTTTCGGGAGTTAGGCGCGACGGCTGATCCGGGTGAAATGGCCCATCTTGCGGCCGGGGCGTGCCTCGGCCTTGCCATAGAGGTGCAGCATCAGGTCCGGCTCGGCGAGCAGGGCCGGAACACGCAGCACATCGTCGCCGATCAGGTTCTCCATCACGCAATCGGAATGACGGTGGGGATTCCCCAGCGGCAGGCCGGCAACGGCGCGGATGTGCTGTTCGAACTGCGAAACGATGCAGGCTGCTTCCGTCCAATGGCCGGAATTGTGCACACGCGGCGCGATTTCGTTGGCCAGCAGCGAGCCGTCGGCGAGCACGAAGAACTCGACGCCGATGACGCCGACATAGTTCAGCGCCGACAGGATCTTCGATGCCGCCATTCGTGCCGCTTCCGCGGTTTCGGGCATAATGGCGGCCGGCAAGGTCGATGTGTGGAGAATGCCGTTGCGGTGGATATTCTCGGCCGGATCGTAGGCGACGACCTCGCCGTCCAGCCCACGCGCCGCGATCACCGAAATCTCGCGCTCGAACGGCACGAAGGACTCCAGGATCAGCGGCACATTGCCCATTGCCTCGCAGGTGCCGGCGAAACCACCCGTTTCCATGTTGCGGAAGACGCGCTGGCCCTTGCCGTCATAGCCCATGCGGCGGGTCTTCAGGATGCCGCTGCCGTCGAACGCTTTCAGCGCTGCCGTCAGTTCGTCATCATTGTCGACGGCGTGAAAATCCGCAGTGGCAATGCCGATGCCGTTGAGGAATGTTTTTTCGCCCACCCGGTCCTGCGCTACTTCCAGCGCGTGCGCCGGCGGATAGACCGGAACCTTGGCGGCCAGCGCGCTGGCCGCCGCGACCGGCACGTTCTCGAACTCGTAGGTGACGACGGAACTCGACGCGGCCAGTTCCGCAAGTGCAGCCTGGTCGTCATAGGCACCTGTTATCTGCCGGTTGGCGACCTGCGCCGCCGGGCTATCGGCTTGCGTCTCCAGCACCACCGTGCGGTAGCCGAGGCGGGAGGCGGCAACAGCCAGCATGCGGCCGAGCTGGCCGCCGCCAATGATGCCGATGGTCGATCCGGCGGGCAGGCTCACGGCGTGTCCGTCGGTTCGGTCGCGACCTTGGCGGTCTGCGCGGCGCGCCAGACATCCAGACGGACGGCGAGCTTGTCATCGTTCAGCGCCAGCACGGCAGCGGCCAGAAGGGCTGCGTTGGTGGCACCGGCCTTGCCTATGGCCAGCGTCCCCACCGGAATCCCGGCGGGCATCTGGACGATGGAGAGCAGCGAATCCTGCCCGGAAAGCGCCTTCGATTCCACCGGTACGCCGAACACCGGCAGCGGCGTCATCGCCGCCGTCATGCCGGGCAGGTGCGCGGCACCGCCGGCGCCGGCGATGATCACCTTGTAGCCGGCCGCCTTGGCGCCCTTGGCGAAATCATAGAGCCGGTCGGGTGTGCGATGCGCGGAGACGATCAGCCGCTTGTGCGAAATGCCCAGGGCTTCCAGCGTTTCGGCCGCAAGGCGCATCGTCGCCCAGTCGGACTGGCTGCCCATGATGATGGCGACATCGGCGCGTTGATCGTCCAAGTCCGTGTTCCCCGGCGACAAAGGCGCGCCTTAGCGGAATTCGCGCCAAGCCGCAAGGATAGGCGGCCGCCGCGGCGGTTCGGCAAGGTGGAAACCAGCCAGTCAGATGCCGTCGCGCTCGGCCTCGGGTGTCGAGACCAGCAAGGCCGAAGCCGCGTTGGCGGCGGTGACGGCCGCTCGCGGGGTCCGTCCACGGGCAAGCCCCGCAGCCAGCGCACCGACGAATTCGTCGCCGGCGCCATGCGTGCTGACGACCTTGACCGGGATGGCAGGCAGCGCGAAGGCCTCGCCGGCCCGATCGCAACAGGCGACGCCTTCGCCGCCCGCCGTCACGATCGCGACTGAGCAAAGATCGGCCAGCAGCCGTGCGGCTTGCGAGGCCCCGTCAAGCGTCTCGACCACCGCCGTACTGGCCAGGAACTCCGCCTCGATGGCGTTGACCACCAATATGTCGACCATCGCGATCAAATCGCCGGAGAGTTTGCGCGCCGGAGCCGCGTTGAGCACGACGCGGCCGCCCTGCGCCTTCACCACGCGCGCGGCGGCGATGTTGGCCGCTTCCGGCACTTCGTTCTGCAGCAGGAGCACCGCCGTTTGGGACATCATTTCAGAAGCGGCGGCAATGTCGGCATCGCCCAGAGTGAGATTGCTGCCCGAGACGATCACCGCGCCATAGTCGCCGCCCTGGTCGAAGATCGCCACGCTCATTCCGGAGCCGGCGCCAGCGGCCACCCGCACGAAGCGGCGATCGACGCTGGCGCGATCGAGATTGGCCAGCAACGCCCGCCCGAAATCATCGTCACCGACCGCGCCGATCATCGCCGCGCGCACACCGGCCCTTGCCGCAGAGACGGCCTGGTTGCCGCCCTTGCCGCCGCATTTCGGGTGCCAGGCATGGCCGGTCACCGTCTCGCCCTTGCGCGGGCGGTCGGGCGCGTCGACCATGATGTCGTAGTGCAGGCTGCCGAACACGGTGACCAGCGGCGGTGTCGTCATGAGCCCCGGTCTTTTCGCTTCGATGCCACCGCCGACATGGTGCGGCCGAGGTTGCGCTCCGCCGCCTGGTAGTCGCGCTGCGCCACGGCGACGAACAGCGCGTCGAGGATGTTGAGCTGGGCAATGCGCGCCGCCGCGTTCTCGCCCATCAGCGGCGAGCCCTGCGCGGTCGAGCACAGCACGATGTCGGCAACGGCGGCCAGCGGCGAGTTGTCGTAATTGGTGATGGCCAGCGTGCGCGCACCGTTCTTGCGGGCCAGCTGAATGGCGTCGATGACGGCAGAGGTGTTGCCCGAATGTGAGAAGCCGACGGCGATATCATCGCCGCCGAGCAGCGAGGCCGACATCAGCATCATATGCGAATCGTCGTAGACGGATGCGCGGATGCCGATGCGCAGGAATTTGTGGGAGACGTCGCGCGCGATCTGCGCCGAGCCGCCGACGCCATAGAAATCCCGGTTCTTCGCACGGTAGAGAAGATCGGCGGCGCGGTCGAAATCCTCGATGTCGAGGATCGCCAGTGTCTCCTCCAGTGCCTGGATGGAAGTGCGGAACACTTTTTGCACGATCTCGGCCGAACTGTCGTCGGATGATAGTTCCTGATGCATCTCGGCGGTCGGCAGGCGGCTGTATTCATAGACGGCGGTGCGGAAATCGCGATAGCCGGAAAAGCCTAGCTTCTTGGCGATCTTGACCACCATCGCCTCGGATACGCCGGCCTCCTCGGCAATCTGCTTCAGCGGGATGCTCTCGTCAAAACCGCGCCGGCCAAAGACGGTTTCCACCACCTTCGCCTCCAGCGGGGTGAGATGCGGCATCATCATGCGGATGCGCGGTCCTACCGCCTTCAGGTCCAGCCCGCTCAAGGTCATCCACGCCCCCTCGTCACGCGATCGATAAGCATCGCGGCGAGGATTATAAGACCAGTTGCCAGAAGCTGATAGAAGGACTGCACGTTCATCAGCGTCAAACCGTTGCGCATGGCGCCGAGGATGACGGCGCCCAGTATGGTGCCGACGACACTGCCCTTGCCGCCCATCAGCGAGGCGCCGCCGATGGCGGCAGCTGCGATAGCGTCGAGTTCCCAGAGATTGCCGAGGATGGGCTCGGCGGCACCGAGCCGGCCGATCAGGATCTGCGCGGCAAGGGCTGCCAGCAGGCCGGAGATCATGTAGGCGGCGATCTTTGTGCGGGCGATCGGCACGCCGGCAATGTAGGCAGCCTCCTCATTGCCGCCGACGGCGAGCAGATATTCGCCGAACGGCGTCTTCTTCAAGACGACCCAGGCGACGACAGCCACGAAGGCCACGATGATAACCGCCAGCGGCAGCCCGAACAGCGAGCCGTTGAAGACGGCGCGAAAGCTTGCCGGCAGGCCGAGCACCGGATTGCCGCCGGTGTAGATCAGCGCCAGCGCCCGGTAGGTGCTGAGCGTTCCCAATGTGACGATAAAGGGCTGCAGCCCGACATAGGCGACGAGGATGCCGTTGACGAGGCCGCAGGCGAGACCAATGGCGAAGCCGGCGGCGATGGCGAGCGGAAACGGCACGCCGGCGACCATCATCGAGGCCGAGATGACGGCCGAGAGTGCCGCCGTCGGTCCGACAGACAGGTCGATGCCGCCGGAGATGATGACCAGCGTCATGCCCAGCGCCAGGCAGGCATTGATGCTCGACTGCTGCAGGATGTTGATCAGGTTGCGCTCGGCAAAGAAGCCCGGCACCAGCGCGCCGAAGACAGCGAGAATCACGACAAGGCCGATCAGCGTGCCGGCATCGCGCATGGAAACACCGCGCAGGAATTCGGCCCGTGGCCGCACCAGAATGGTATCCGACATATCCGTCACCTACTGTCTTGCCTGCTGTGCGGCCGGCGTTTGCGTCTGGGGGATGGCGTGTGCCGCGATCGCCTGTTCGCTGATATCGTCCCTGTGGAGTTCGGCCGCGATGGTGCCGTCGCGCATCACCAGCACGCGGTCGGCGAGCCGGATCACCTCGGGCAGCTCGGAGGAGACGACGATCACCGCATGGCCTTCGGCGGCGAGCTCCTCAATCAGATGATAGATCTCCGCCTTGGCGCCGACATCGATGCCGCGCGTCGGCTCGTCGAACAAAAGGATGCGCGTTCCCGCTGCCAGCCAGCGGCCGATGATCGCCTTCTGCTGGTTGCCGCCGCTGAACAGGCGGATCGGCCGGTCGAGCAGGAATGGGCGCAGGTTGACGCGGCCCATCTTGTCGGCCGCCACCTGTTTCAACCTGGCGTGATCGATGACGCCGCGCGGCGCGAATACGCCCATCGAGGCCAGCGCCATGTTGCTGGTGATCGAGCGCAGCGGCACGATGCCCTCACGCTTGCGCTCTTCCGGCACCAGGCCGATGCCGGCGGCAATCGCATCGCGCGGGCTTGAAAATCGGGTCGCCTTGCCATCGATTGCGATCGTACCTGCGATGGCTCGATCCGCCCCTGCCAGAAGGCGCAGCAATTCAGTGCGGCCGGAACCGACGAGGCCGGCGATGCCCAGCACTTCGCCGCGATGCAGATCGAACGACACGTTGCGCACCTTCGTTGCCGAGGAGAGGCCACGCGCGCTCAGCATGACCTCGTCGGAGGCATGGGAGTTATGCTGTTCCTGCGCCAGTTCGCGGCCGACCATCATCGCCACGACCGCCTTTTCCGACAGGCCTTTCAGGTCGACGGTATCGATGACCACGCCGTCGCGCATGATGGTGGCGCGCCGGCAGATGCCGAACACCTCGTCCAGCTTGTGCGAGACGTAGACGATGGCGACGCCGTCTCGAGCGAGGCCGGTGATGACTTGCGCCAGCCGTTCGAATTCGCTCGGCGTCAGGCTCGATGTCGGCTCGTCCATGGCGACGATGCGGGCGCGATCGAGCAGCGCGCGGGCGATCTCGACGATCTGGCGCTGCGCCACCTTCAGGGTTCCGAGAGGAGCGGCTGGGTCGATGGACGGATCAAGGGCTGCAAGAGCCTCGGCAGCGCGGCGTTCCTGCTCTCCCCGGGCGACGAAGATACCGCCGCGCGTCAGCGGATGGCCGAGAAACATGTTCTGCGCGACGCTGAGCCGCGGCACCTGCTGCAATTCCTGATGGATCATGGCGATGCCCGCGGCGCGCGCCGCGACCGGATTGGCAAGCGTCACCGGCTTGCCGTCGATAAGGACGCTTCCCGCCGTCGGTCTGTAGACGCCCGACAGGATGCGCAGCAGCGTCGACTTGCCGGCGCCGTTCTCGCCGAGCAGACCGTGGATTTCACCGGCGCTGATCGAGAACGACACGTCGTTGAGCGCCCGCACCGCCGGAAACAGCTTGGAAATTCCCTGGAATTGCAGCCGGGGTGACATTGGGTTCTCTTTCCGGGCAATGGTGCCGGCCGGGAGCGAATTGCCCTGGCCGGCACTCGTCGATGGCCTTACTGGCCCGCGGCGGCATCCTCGAGCAGCGCCTTGCGCGCGCCGGTGCCGGAATAGCGGTCGGCATTGTCCTTGGTGATCAGTGCCTGCGGCGTGGCGACGACGCGCGGCAGCTTTTGTCCGGCCACCAGTCGCAGCGCCGTTTCCAGGGCCACTTCGCCGGTCAGCACTGGGAAGCTATCGACCGTGCCGGTCAATTCGCCGGCGCGGATCGAGGCATAGGCGTCGGAAATGCCGTCAGTGCCGAACACGGCAACCTTGTCCTGCAGGCCGGCAGCCTTGACCGCCTCGACAATGCCCAGCGCCATGCCGTCATTGTTAGCATAGAAGCCGATCAGGTCGGGGTGCTGCTGCAGGATGTTGGTGGCCGCGTCATAGGAGGTCTGGCGGTCCCAGTTGCCGGGAACACTGGCGACGACCTCGAACTTGCCCCCTTCTGAGATGGTGGACTTGAAGCCGTCGGTGCGCTGCACGGCGGCATAGACGCCGGCCTGGCCTTCGACGATGGCGACCTTGCCGCCATCCGGACGGTTCTTGATGAACCATTTGGCGACGCGCACGCCATTGTCGCGCTGGACATTGCCGACATAGTGCTCGGACTGCGGGATGACCGCATCGTTGACGTTGACCACCGGCACATTGGCGGCCTTGGCCTGCTCCATGATCGGCTGCAGATTGGCGTCGGTCTGCGGCGAGACGAGCAGCACGTTGTAGCCCTGCGTCACAAGGCCTTCGGCGATGGTCAGCTGGCCGAGCTGGTCGCCCTCGCTCTGCGCCGCCTGGTAGACGACGGGAACGCCGACTTTGTCGCCGAACGCTTTGTAACCCTCGCCCAGCGAGCGCCAGTATTCGTTGGTTAGCGTCTTGGAGACGGCACCCGCCTTGGTGCCTTCGGGCAGTTTGGGGAAAGCGCCGAACTTGGCCTCGACCTGCGACCAATCGATGCGGTCCTTTTCCGTATCGGAATTCAGCGGCGCGAGATCTGTTGAAAAGGCCGAGCCGATGGACAGCGCCATCAGTGCGGCGGTAGCGGTGGCAAGCAGAAGTTTCATTGTATTCCTCCCTTGTTGAAAACGGTGATGGCCCGGCCGAGGCTTCAGCTATCCGGCCCGAGCATGATTTCCTGGATGATGGCCTGCGATGTCACCGCGTCCTGGCTGTCCATGGCGGCGGACAGGCGATTGTCCTGCTCCAGCCGGTCAACGACGCGCAGCATGCGCTTGACGGTGGCGATGTTGACTTCGCACTCGCGAACCGGATCGAGCCCGGTCATGTCGGGGAACGTGTCGAAATAGATGGCCCCGGCGTAACCGTCGCGGCGGATCTGCCTGAGCAGCTCGATGGTCTGCAGCGTGTGCACCGCGCCGACCATCAGGCCATCATCGCGCTTGGCGTAGCCGTCGTTGAGATGCACGCCGAGCAGCTTGCTGTGGCGCGCCACCAGGGCCGCGGCGAAGGCCGGCTGTTCGTCGGCATAGAGCACATGGGCGAAATCAAGCGTGACGCCGAGATTGGGCAGGCCGACATCGCGGATCGCCAGCAAGGTCGTCGCCGCGTCCGGCATCAGGCTGTAGGAGCGCGGCTCGTTGGGCTTGTATTCCAAGCTGATCTGGCAGTCGGGATCATGCGCGGCAACTTCACGAATCCCATCGATTTCGTGTTGCCAGAGCGTCGAATAGTCGGCCTGGAAGACGTAGTCGAAGCCATCCTGGCCGAGCCAAAGCGTCATCAGGCTGGCGCCGGCTTCACGCACGGCGTCGATGCCGGATTTGGTCAGGTCGATTGCTTCACGGCGCACCGCCGGGTCCGGATTGGTGAAGGCGCCGAGCTTGAAGGCCGGGTTGGAGTAGTAACGCATGGCAAAGCCATTGATGGAAAGGCCGAGGTCGCCGAGTCTGCGGGCGATTTCAGCAGGCTTTTCGCCGACATGGTCGGGGTAATTCAGATCGAGGTCGGTCAATCCAGCTACCTTGGCAGCGCGCGCCGCCATCTGCAGCAGCGACGGCTTGCCGGTAAGGTCCGGCCATTCGGCCAGCGGCCGCGAGGCAAAGGAATTCAGGCGCGTGGCGAAGCGATTGGCTATCATGATCGACCCTTCAATAGTCATAACTTCACATAAACACGAATATTTGTAAAGTTATTGTTTTGCGGGACGGTGAACAGCCGCAAGGCCGCCGTTGCGGCTGGGCTAAGTCGCGTAGAGGCGCGCCGGCAGTTTCCTAGCCGACGCCGTAGGTTGGGAATCCGTCAGGGCGATGGTCGCGTGATAGCGTGCACTAATCGCGACCGGCACATTTTCAAGCAGCGGTCCGTCTCGCGTTTCAATCCGGCCAGCGCAAGACACCGGACGAATCCTTGCGGGCAGGCTTCATGGCATTGGCGGGCCGGTCGGCCGCGGTCAGTATGGCGCGCAGCCGTTCGGCGACGATCTCGGCCTCACCGGGATGAAGATTGCAGGGGTCGAGGAAGAAATGGCCGCGCTCCACTTCATGGTTGCGCACGATGATCGGCGGCGAACCTGTCGCCAATGCCGAGGCGAGACCGGCCGCCGTGAACCGGCTTTCAGGCAACACAAAGATCTGCAACCGATCCAGAGGGTTGGCGGTGGGGTCGGGGATGATCTGCGCGACGATGCCCGGCAGCCCCTGCGACGTGTCCTTCCACAGGTTCAGTGCCGCTTCTTCGCGCCGGCGGATGCCGGCATGGTCGCGCTTTTCCCAGGCTTCCAGTGCGGCCATGGTGCCGGCGATGCTTTCCTTGCCGACCTTCATGGCGCGCGCGACGCCGCGGTTCTGCAAGTAGGCGGTTCGAACCAGATCCTTGCGCCCGGTGACGATGCCGCTGGTCGGCCCGCTCAGGAATTTATGTCCGCTGTAGATGACGATGTCGGCGCCGCGCGCGAGGAAGCCGCGCAGATCGTATTCGGAGGCCGCGTCGACGATCACCGGGACGCCCCTGGCGTGGCAGATCTCGCAGAATTCCTCCAATGAGAGCATGCCGTATTGCACGGTATGATGGGCGACGACGTAGAGACCCGCCGCCGTGCGAACGTTGATCGCCTCACGCACATGGTAATCCTGCGTAACGCTGACGGTGCCAGCCGGCACGACCTTTGCGCCGGCCAGCCGGACCGACTGGTCGATTGGCGCGCCGTAGTTGACGATGTGGCCGAGCTGGACGATGACCTCCGACTTCAGCCCTTCGGTGTCGTCCGGCAGCCGCTCGATGGCGAGCAGGTTGGTTCCCGTCATCGCGCCGGCGATCGCCATGGTGAT
Organism: Mesorhizobium sp. M1409; assembly: GCF_040317535.1. Lineage (NCBI taxonomy): Bacteria > Pseudomonadati > Pseudomonadota > Alphaproteobacteria > Hyphomicrobiales > Phyllobacteriaceae > Mesorhizobium > Mesorhizobium sp. M1409. Next base: position 25,339 of record NZ_JAMYKV010000004.1, on the reverse strand, counting down.
GCCGCTGGCGCAGCAGGCGGTGATGAAACCGGCCTCGCCGCCGGTAAGACGCGCCACGATCGTGCTTGCGGCACGCTGCAGATCATCCATCTCCACCCATTGCGAGGCCATTTCCGCCATGGCGCTGACCGCTTCAGGCACGATGATAGACGCGCCGAGCGCCGTCATCGTGCCGGAGACGTTGATGATCGGGCGAAGGCCGAGCCGTTCGCGGATGGTGGTGTTGGAGCCGTCGGTGGAAGTGGTTTTCATCTCTCGGATTCCATTTCTACGGGTCAGGCGGCGATCTCGACGACCGCCTCGATTTCGACGGTGATGTTTCCAGGCAAGGAGCCGACGCCGATCGCCGAGCGGGCATGGCCGCCAATGGTGTCGAACACATCGGCGAACAGATCGGAACAGCCATTGACCACTTTCGGGTGGTCGCTGAAGGTCGGTATCGCGTTGACGAAGCCGAGCAGCTTGACGATGCGCACGATCCGGCCAAGATCGCCAGTGGCTGCGTGCATCACGGCGAGCAGGTTGAGGCCGGTGAGGCGGGCGTGGCCATAAGCCTCTTCGACGGTGACATCATCTCCCACCTTGCCGGTGAACAGCGTGCCGTCGGTCCGCAGCGGCCCCTGGCCGGACAGGAAGATCAGCCGGCCGCTTTCGGCATGGGTGACGAAATTGGCGATCGGGGTCGGCGGCTCGGGCAGCGTCAGGCCCAACGCGGCGAGCCGGATATAAGGCGTCATGAAAGAAGGCTCCTTGCGACAGCGCTCGCTGTCCCGTTTAGAAATGCGATGCGCGGAAACGTGCCAGGAAGGTGCGCAGACGCTCATTGTCAGTGTCCGCCGCCAGGATTTCGGCGGGTGGACCCGCCGCGCTGACGCCGCCATCGGCCATGAAGATGATGCGGCTCGAGGCATCGCGTGCAAAGGCCATTTCGTGCGTGACCATCACCATCGTCATGCCGTCCTCGGCCAGGCTTCGCACGACCTCGAGCACCTCGCCGACCAACTCCGGGTCGAGCGCGGAGGTTATCTCGTCGAGAAGCAGGATCTTCGGCCCCATGGCCACGGCGCGGGCAATGCCGACACGCTGCTGCTGGCCGCCGGACAGTTCGGCGGGCAGACTGTCGGCCTTGTGGGCAAGGCCGACCCGGCCGAGCCAGTGTTCGGCGATGGTGCGGGCCTCCGCACTGCTCTTGCCGCGCACCTTGGTGAGGCCAAGCATGATGTTGCCCGCCGCCGTCAGGTGCGGAAAGAGGTTGAAGCTCTGGAACACCATGCCGGTCTCGGCCCGCATCGCGGCGAGATCGCGTTCGCTGCGGCGCTGGCGGGCTCCGGCTTCGCGAAAGCCGACCTCCTTGCCGTCGATGCGGATCGAGCCGCTGTCGTAGCTTTCGAGGAAGTTGACGCAGCGCAGCAGCGTGGTCTTGCCGCTGCCGGAGGGGCCGATGACCGTCACCACCTCGCCGCGCGCCACCCGCAGGCTGACCGAACGCAGAACCTGGACGGTTCCAAAGGCTTTGGAGACGTCGCGGATGTCGAGAAGCGCCGGGGTGTCGTTCGAACCTGTGGACATTGCTAATCCCGAATGAAGGAGAAACGCCGCTCGAGCCGCCGGCTGGCCAGCGAGAGGGCATAGTTGATCGCGAAGTAGATGAGCGCGCCGAGGAGGTAGAGCGGCATCGCCTCATAGGTGCGGCCGATGACCTGGTTGATGGCCTGCATCAGATCGGTGATGCCGAGCAGCGACACCAGCGCGCTGCCCTTGACCGCGTCGGTGACGCCATTGATCCAGGGCGGCAGGAAGCGCCTGAACGCCTGCGGGAAGATGACGTAGGCCAGGCGCTGGCGAAAGGTCAGTCCGATCGCCATTGCCGCTTCGGACTGCCCCTTCGGAATGGATCCGACCGCACCCCTGAGATATTCGACGACCTGCGCGGTCTTGAACAAGGTCAGCGCCAGCACGGCGGCCCAGAAGGACGGCAGATGAAGCCCGACGGCCGGCAGGCCATAATAGACAAAGAAGATGAGCACCAGGATCGGTATGCCGCGAATGGTATCGCTGAAGATGCGCACCGCCCATCGCAACGGTACGGGGCCATAGACGAGACCGACGCCCATGATCACGCCCGCGATCAGGGAGAACACCACGACCAGCAGGGATACCCACAATGTCAGGGCAAAGCCCTGGGCAAGGAATGGCAAGGCATAGGCGATCTGGGTGAGCATGTCAGCGCGCCGCCCTGAACCGGCGTTCGACAAGCCGAAGCGCGAAAAGCAGTATGTAGCCGGTAAGCAGGTACATCGCCGTGACCACGAGATAGACCTCGACGATCCGGAACGTGTTGAAGTTGATCCACTGGGCGCCGTAGGTCAGTTCCGGCACCGAGATGACCGAGGCGACGGACGTGTCCTTGAACAGCGATATGAAGGTATTGGACAATGCCGGCAGCGTGATGCGCAGCATCGTCGGCAGGCGCACGTTGAGCAGCCTTTGCCAGGGCGTTAGGCCGATCGCCTTGCCGGCGTCCAGCTGTCCGCGCGGAACCGCCTCGAGCCCGGAGCGGAACACTTCGACCAGATAGGCGCCGCTGTAGAGCGAGAGCGTGACGACAAACGAGGTCGGCGCGCTGTAGGCGATATCGACCACCGTCGGCAGGCCGTAGAAGACGAGATAGACGAGCAGGATCAGCGGCACGTTGCGGATGAATTCGACATAGGCGGCGATGATGGTGCGCACCACACGCCCGGCAGACACGTACCAGACCGCCAGGACAAGGCCGATGACGATGCCGATGGCGATCGAGATGACGGCGAGTTCGAGACTGAGCAGCAGGCCGCCCCACAGCTTGTCGAAATGCCGCCAGATCAGATTGAAATTGAGGGCATAGCCCATGCGTCCGCCTCGGTTGCCGCAGGCCTTAGACCAGTTCACCGTTTCACGGAAACGGCAAACCGCTCTAACTCTTTGTTTTGACGCAATTCCGGACGGAAAACCGTTTCACACTTTTCCTGGAATTGCTCTAGGGAGGCGGAAGGGCGCTGGATACACCCTCCCGCCCGATGCAGGTCAAATGGCTGGGAAGCCCGGATGGCGCGCCGGCGGCTCCTGTCCGAAATAGTCCTTGAACGCGGCATCGTAGAGGGCGTTCTCGTGGCCGAACATGGCGATGGTGAAGGTTGAGTTGACGAAGGTCAGCCAGTCAAGGTCGCCTTGCCGCAGAGCCGCGCCATAAAGCATGCTCAGCCAGCTCTTGCCCGCATCGAAGTATTTGTCCGGATTGCGCGAGGCGAGCCAGCGCACCGTGGACAGGTCGACTGCGGCGGCGTCGACGCGTTTCGATTCCAGCGCTTGCAGCACGTTGGCCTGGGTATCGATCTGCATGACCTGACACTCGGGCAGCACCGAATGCACCTGCGCCTCGGCATCGACATTCTGCAGGATCGAGATGCGCGTTGCAGCGCCGCCGGCAAGCAGCTTGTCGAAAGTCTTGTTCTCGGCGGTCGGCAGGCTCAGCAGGGCAACGCCCTCGACATAATAGGGCCGGGAAAAGTTGACCAGCTGCGAGCGTTGGGCGCTCATGGTCATGAACTGGATGGTGATGTCGACCTTATTGGTGGTCACGTTCGGAATGCGCTGAGCCGGATCCTGCATGACGAATTCGACCTTGGTCGGATCGTCGAAAAGGCCCTTGGCGAGAATGCGCCCCATGGTGATGTCCATGCCGACCAATTCGCCGGCATCGTTTTCGAAGTGCCAGGGTGCATTGGTGCTGCCGGTGCCGACGATCAGCTTGCCGCGATCGAGCACGGTGCGCAGCAGGCTGTCGGATGCTGCCTGGGCAGCGGCTTTCTGGGCATCGACGGTTGCCAGCACGCCGGCCGTGGCCAGCCCTGCCATTCCCAATTTCAGAAAATCACGTCTTCCGGATGTGTCGTTCACGGCGACCTCCTTTCGTGTTGTGTTCCCCTTGTGCACAGGCAAGACACGCGTCCGTGATTTTGTCTCTTACAAGGGACGAGTGTATCCTGTACAAGACAGATATTAACACCGGGAATCGACAATGCAAGATGGCAATGTTTCCGCGATTTCAGCCGGCGAGAAAATTTCGAGCTCCCGTGAAAAGGGGCTCAACCGAGTGCTCGAGATTCTGGACTTTCTTCACACGACCCAGCGGGCGATCGGCATTGGCGACCTTGCCAAAGGGGTGAATGCGCCCCGTTCGACGACCTACACGCTGGTGCGGTCGCTGGTCGACGCAGGCCTGCTGGAAATGGGAGGCGACGGCAATCGCGTCTATTTCGGCAAGAAGCTCTATCTCTATGGAATGGACTATGTGCGGGGCAACGACCTCCTCAGACGAGGGCGTCAGGAGGTCGACAATCTGTCGCGCGAGACCGGGGAGACCTCCGAACTGTGCATGCTGCAGAGCGGTCGCTACACGATCGTCCACGCGAGCCCGGGCACCAGGCCTTTCCGCATCAGCTCCGCCACCGGCTTGCAGATACCGCTGCCCTGGACGGCCTCGGGACGGCTGCTTCTGGCGGGGCTGGAGAGGGCTGAAATCGAAGCCATGGTGTCGGACGACGATCTCGTGCTGCCCGATGGTCGCAAACTGCGGCTTGACGATTTTGTCACCGATATCGCAAAGGCGCGAGTTGCCGGCTATTGCGTCACCTCGGGCTTGGTCGATGCCTATACGAAATGCCTAGCCGCGCCGGTCTTTTCGGCGCCGGGCAAGGTCGAGGCTACGATGTGCCTGGTGGTCCCCATCGATACGTCCGAGGAGCGGACCGGCGAGCTCATCGGCCTGCTGCGTGATCGTGCCGCGAGACTTTCGACCGCGGCCTAGGACGCGAACGAGCGGATGCTCTCTCAGGCAATGATGTCGGGAATGATCTTGTCTTCCAGCGCCATCAGCCGGTCCTTGAGGAACAGTTTTTTCTTCTTCATGCGCTGGATCTGCAGCGGATCGCAGGCCATGGCGATCATCGCGTTGATGGCCGCATCGAAATCGGCGTGCTCCTGCTTCAGCCGGGAATATTCGAGCCGGATATCAGCCTGTTCCTGATCGGACATTATCTACCGTCTGCACGTCTGCGGCGCCCAAAAATGGGCCTGATTGGGCGGGGCCGGTGGGATTTTGCAACCGGCGCGCAGCCCATATCACATTTCACATTGTCGTGGAATGCTACCACGGATCATTCGACATCGCTGCCGGAAGGTGACACACTGTCATTATGCCGTCACAGAAGCGAACCTGCGGTGGACGCGCCATGACGGCTGCAATCGAGGAAACCATGAAAGGGAGAACCAATCATGTCTCTTGCATCCCATCTTGATGAGTTGCAGCGGAAACACGGTGACATCGAACGTGAAATCGATGACGCGATGAACCATCCATCGGTCGACGACCTCGAAATCGTGAATCTCAAGCGACGCAAGCTGGCACTCAAGGACGAGATTGAAAAACTGAGAGGGAAACCGACCACGCATTGATGCCCTCCTGACATCGCCGCTCACCATCCGCGGCCTCTTTTCCCGGCGGCACTGCCGCCGGCCTGGGAGTTTTCGATTTCCAGAGCTGGGCCATCGGCCTGAGCTGGACTTCCACCCGGCTTAATTTCCGCTTCGGCCGTCGCCAGATTTCGCCAGATCATCGATCGTTTCTGGTCCTTGGCGGCGGGCCGATTCTGGCCAGTAGCGACCTGTCGCCATTGACAAGCCATCTTTGCTCATCCACCTCATGCCCGGACTTTAGCGCATCGGCCCGGGGCGCGCTCTGTGCGTCCAAGGGGACGTTCGGCGCTCCAGAGACAAAAGGCTGCCGGCATGACCGGATATTTTTCCTCTCCTTTCCCTCGCCGCACCTCGGTCGGCGTCGATGTCGGCGGCGTGGTCGTCGGCGGCGGTGCGCCCGTTGTCGTGCAGTCGATGACCAACACCGACACGGCCGATATCGACCAGACCGTTGCGCAAGTCGCGGCACTCCACCGGGCCGGCTCCGAGATCGTGCGCATCACCGTCGATCGCGACGAGAGCGCCGCCGCGGTGCCGCGCATTCATGAGCGGCTTCAGCGGCTTGGCATCAACGTGCCGCTGGTCGGCGATTTCCACTATATCGGCCACAAGCTTTTGGCCGACCATCCGGCCTGCGCCGAGGCGCTGGCCAAATATCGCATCAACCCGGGCAATGTCGGCTTCAAGGACAAGAAGGACCGGCAGTTCGCTGATATCGTCGAGATGGCGATTAGATACGACAAGCCGGTGCGCATCGGCGTCAACTGGGGCTCGCTCGATCAGGAACTGCTGACCCGGCTGATGGACGACAACCAGGCCCAGGGCTTTCCAATGACGGCGCAGGAAGTGACGCGCGAGGCGATCGTGCAGTCGGCGATCCTGTCGGCCGAGATGGCGGAGGAGATCGGCCTCGGTCGCGAGAAAATCATCCTATCGGCCAAGGTCAGCGGCGTGCAGGATCTGATCGCCGTCTATACCGAACTCGCCACCCGCTCCGACCATGCGCTGCATCTCGGTCTCACCGAGGCCGGCATGGGTTCGAAAGGCATCGTGGCTTCGTCGGCCGCCATGGGCATCCTGCTCCAGCAAGGCATTGGCGACACCATTCGCATTTCGCTGACGCCGGAGCCGAATGGCGACCGCACACGTGAGGTGCAGGTATCGCAGGAATTGCTGCAGACCATGGGGTTCAGGCAGTTCGTGCCGATCGTTGCCGCATGTCCTGGCTGCGGCCGCACGACCTCCACCGTGTTCCAGGAACTCGCCCAGAACATCCAGGCGGATCTGCGCAAGAACATGCCGGTGTGGCGCGAAAAATATCCCGGCGTCGAGAACCTCAAGGTCGCGGTGATGGGTTGCATCGTCAACGGTCCGGGCGAGTCCAAGCATGCCGACATCGGCATTTCGCTGCCCGGCACCGGCGAGACGCCGACGGCGCCTGTCTTCGTCGACGGCAAGAAGGCGGCGACGCTGCGCGGGCCGTCGATCGCGGCGGATTTCGAGAAAATGGTCGCCGACTATATCGAGCAACGGTTTGGTCGCGGCAAGGCCGCGGCAGAGTAGCGCGCGATGCGGCGTTTCCTCAGGGCTACGCTGGTTCTGTTTTGCGCCCTGGGTTGGTCGACGCTGGTTCAGGCTGATCCGCCGCAATCCGCCAAGCAAAGGCTGATCGACAAGGTCTGCAACCTGATCCAGGCGCATGCCGACAAGAACGGCCTGCCCAGGGATTACTTCGCCCGGCTGATCTGGAAAGAAAGCCGTTTCGATCCCGACGCCGTCAGCCCGGTCGGCGCCGAAGGCATCGCCCAGTTCATGCCCGGCACCGCCAAGATGCGCGGGCTGGCCAATTCCTTCGACATCAACCAGGCGATCCCGGCGTCGGCGAAGTATCTCGCCGAAATGAAAACCGGCTACGGCAATCTCGGTCTGGCGGCGGCCGCCTACAATGCCGGCGAAAGCCGGGTGTCGCGCTGGCTCAGCTCCGGCGGCTTCCTGCCGATGGAGACCGAAAGCTATGTCTTCGACATCATGGGCGAGCCGGCGGACAAGTTCACCGACCGGGCTTATGCCGGAAGGATCGAGCCGCTCGACTCAAAGGCGGATTTTGCCGACGCCTGCCGCAGGCTGCCGGTGATCATGTCGCGGACCGTGGCGATGGCCTCGATCAACATAAAACCATGGGGCATCCAGGTGGCCGGCAACTTCCGCTGCAGTGCCGCGATCAACCAATGGCTGCGGGTAAGAAGCCGGTTCCCGGCCCTGCTCGACGGGCACGATCCGGTGGTCAGCCGGGTACGCACGCCGATCGGCCGGCGCGGTATCTATGCGGTCAGGATCGGTGTCGACGACCGTGCCGCCGCCAATGTCATCTGCCAGAAATTGCAAAGCGTCGGCGGAGCGTGCGTGGTGGTGCGCAACCGGTAGTTTTGTCCACCGCCGACAAGGTGTCTTGTCTGAGAGAGGCATTTGAAGGTGGCCGCCAAGACGTCGCATCCAGCAAGGATTTCAGCTATAGCGGCGGCCATCTTCACCAGGGGGCGGCAGCCGTACCTTTGACGACCAGCATGGGCCGCAACATGTTCAATGGATACATTATCTGCGGCACGCCGAGGACCGGAAGCACTTTGCTCGGCAAGCTTCTGGAGTCCGCGAGGACGGCCGGCACGCCCCACTCATTCTATCGGCGGCAGGACGTGTCGGAGTGGGCTGAAGAGTGGAAGCTGCCTGACCGCGACACGATGAGCGAGCTCGAATTCAATGCCGCCTATCTCAATGCGGCGATCGCTGCCGGCAAGGGTGGGACCGGCATCTTCGGCCTTCGTTTGATGCGCGAAAATCTGGATGAACTCTCGGCTATCCTCGACCAGATTTTCCCGCAGCTGGTCTCGGCTATCCTCGACCAGATTTTCCCGCAGCTGCCATCCGACAGAGCGCGTCTTGAAAAGGCCTTTGGCCGCATTCTCTGCATACACCTCTCCCGGGAGGACAAGCTCGCGCAGGCTGTCTCCCTGATCAAAGCAGAGCAAACCGGGCTTTGGCATATTGCTCCCTGACGGAACCGAGATCGAAAGGGTCGCACCACCGAAGGAACCCCAATATGATTTCGAGCGGATCAGACGTGAGGTCACGGAACTCGAGACCTATGATGCAGCCTGGAACATTTGGTTCGCGGAGCAAGGCATATCCCCGCTGCGGGTCGGCTATGAGCGTCTTGCCGCGAACCCCGCTGCGACATTGCCAGGCATCTGCGAAGCCCTGGGGGTCCGAGCACCCGACGCCGAGGATGTAAGCCCCGGCGTTGCAAAGCTCTCCGACGACACGAGCCTCGACTGGATGCGCCGCTATCGTCTGGACGCAGCCGTCCGACGCATCGGGCGGATGCGGGCTATGCCGTCTTCGCCACCACCGTCTCGCTGAGCCAGGTGCCGATCTTGGTGCCGAGGCGATCGGGCGAAACCGGCTTCGGCAGATAATCGTCCATTCCGGCTTCGATGCACTTGTCGCGATCGCCCTTCAGCGCATGCGCGGTGACGCCGATGATCGGTATGCGGGTGCCCGCCGAGACCTCCATCGCCCGGATGGCGCGGGTTGCTTCGTAGCCGTTCATCTCCGGCATCGAAACGTCCATCAGGATCAGCTTGGGGCGCAGCGCCCGGTACATCTCGACCGCCGTGCGGCCGTTGCCGGCGATGCGGTAGCTGAGGCCCAGCCCATTGAGGATCTGGCCGAACACCAGTTGGTTCACGTCATTGTCCTCGGCAATGAGAATGTCGATCGGTCCGTTCGGCGTGGCCGATTCCGGCACCACCGCGACCGGCATCGCCGGGCCGCGGATGACGGTGAAGGCAGGTGCCGCCGCCGGGGGAGCCCGCACGATCGGTTCGCGGACGAACTGCGCCTTGCCGACCTGCGAGCGGGCCTTCTGCACGACCGAGATGACGGTGCCGAGCAGGATCGCGGAGCGTGCCGGCTTGGTCAGATGCGCGGCAATGCCGAAGTCGATGATCATCTTACCGAAATCGACCTGGTCGACCGAGGTCAGCAACACGACCGGGATGGAGGACAGCCTACTGTCGGAAGCAATGGCCCTGGCGACGTCGGCGCCGTTCATGCCCGGCATCTGGTAGTCGAGGATGATGCAGTCGACGGCGGCGCCGAGCTGAAAGGCGCGATCGAGGAAGGCCAGGCCCACGGCGCCGCTTTCGGCGGCGGCACAATCGAAGCTCCAGCTTCTGAGCTGTTCGAGCAGGATTTCGCGGTTGACCGGATTGTCGTCGATGACCAGCACACGCGCGCCGGTGACGTCGACCGGCACGATCTCGTCGCGAGCCGCGGCCTGATGCGCCGGCAGCGGCACCGCGAACCAGAACACCGAGCCGCGGCCGATCTCGCTCTCGACGCCGATCTTGCCCGCCATCAGGTCGACGAGGCGGGCGGCGATGGCGAGGCCAAGGCCGGTGCCCTCGTGGCGGCGGGTCGACGAACCGTCGACCTGGGCGAACTTCTCGAACACGTTCTGCAGCTTCTCGGCCGGTATGCCGATGCCGGTGTCCTCGACGCGAACCTTGAGCTGAACCACGTCGTTGACGATCTCGCCGCCGACATCGATCAGCACATGACCCTTTTCGGTGAACTTCACCGCGTTGCCGAGGAGGTTGGTGACGATCTGCCGGAACCGGCCGGCGTCGCCGACGACATGGGCCGGCAGGCGCGGGTCGACACGCACGATCAGTTCGAGGTTCTTTTCGGCGACGCGCGCCGATACCAGCGTCGCCACGTCCTCGACCGCCTCGGAGAGACGGAAGGGAGCGGGGTCGAGGGTGAGTTGCCCGGCATTGATCTTCGAGAAATCGAGGATGTCGTTGATGATGGTGAGCAGTGCATTGCCGGATTTGACGATGACCTCGGTGAAGGTCTTTTGGCGCGCCGTCAGATCGGTCTTGGCCAGCAGTTCAGCCATGCCGAGCACACCGTTCATCGGCGTGCGGATTTCATGGCTCATATTGGCCAGGAATTCCGACTTGGCACGGTCGGCGGCCTCGGCCTTGAACAGGGATTCCGCGGATTCGGCAAAGGCGCGGCGGATTGCCACTTCCATCGGGCGGAAGATCCAGAAGGCGACGATGGCAAGGGCGGCGAACAGGATACCGCTTGCCCACAGCAGCAGCCTGTCGCCGGAGGCGTCCGCCAGATGGCGCTCATCATCCATGGCGGTGCGGACGCGGACCAGCATCGGCTGGGCGAAGAGGTCGTTCTGGTTGCGGATCTCGCGATAGCTCCACTCATCGACCTTCTGCGCCACCGACATCAGGTTGAAGTTGCGCACCATGTCGCGCGGCGACCAGAACAGATCGCCGTTGACGGAAGCGGACTGGAGCTCGTTGGCGGTCTTGACCGACAGGCGCGGCTTGATCGCCGCGAGTTGCGCGGTCAGCGTCTCGATCTCGCCGGTCAGGCGTTCCGAATGGCCGCGCGCCGATGTGGTCAGCGCATCGCGTGTCTCCGCCCGCCAGGCTGTGCCGGTCGTCTCGGCAAAGCTGGTCGCGTTGCGCAGGTCGCGGGTGAAGACGACGAGGTTGCTGCTCAGCGCATCGATGTCACGGCGAAAGGAATTGACACGATCGAGCGCAACCACGATTGCCACGGAAGCCAGCGCGAAGATCAGCAACCCTGAAATATAGCGAATCCGGACTGACCGGATGAAGGACGAATATTCAGGCATGCGCAACCCCAACACATACGCACCATTTTATTGGTCGGGATTACGCTTCATTTACATTAAAATTTCGTGTGGATAGCGAACCATGCGGACCACCGGATGGATGACAGCTTTTTGAACGTCCTTTCGTCGCTAAGCGTGTCGCGTCCGAACGGATTCAGGCGACCCGCTTCAGGTCTTTGTTTTTATACATATCGTTCTCTCAAAACCGAGGTCGCTTTTGGGCGACATGCATCAAGCCGCCACCACGACGAGCGCGCGGATGCGGCCACTTACCGGCCCTTCCCCGAACCGCTTCCCCATGGCATGCGCCACGTGTCGCGTCGCCTCCTCCAGCGAGCCGCCGCGCGCCTCGATTTCGCCACGCAGGTTCGTGCCCTGGCAATAGGCCGCGGCCGCATCATACGGCGACGGAGCGGCGCTCACAGCACCCAGAGGCTCGACGGTGACGTCGCGAAAGCCAGCGGCATGCAGGTCGGCGCGGATGGTGTCCGCATTGTGATAGCCGTGCGGCGTCCTCGCCATGAAGCGAGGTGGATCGGCGGGGAAGAGAGTGCCGAGCGCCCGCGTCACTTCCTCGGCGAACTCATTCTCTTCGATGGCACTCCAGACATTGAACAGGAAATGCCCGCCCGGCCGCATCACCCGCCGGACTTGCCCGTAGGCGGCCACTCGATCGGGGAAGAACATCGCGCCAAATTGGCAGACCACGGCATCAAACCGGGCGTCCTCGAAGGGCAGCGCCTGGGCGTCGGCCTGCTGCCAGGTGATACGAGGATCGTCCGCCATCCGCGTGCGCGCGTGGTCGAGCATCGGCTGGTTAAGGTCGGTGGCCACGATGCGTGTTTGCGCCGGCAGTCTCGCTGCGAGCGCACGTGTCACCACACCGGTGCCCGCCGCCACTTCGAGCACTGATTGCGGCCCGAGCTTAGACACCCGCTCCGCCAGATCTCGTGCATATGGCTCGAAGATCAGCGGCACCATCGCCCGGTCGTAGACCTCGGGAATGGAACCGGTGAACAGGTTGTCGGTGGTCGACATGGCATCCCTCCAACTCTGTCCGCACCGCGTGGTTGCCGTGTGGATGGCAAAGCGATGTCGATCCTCTGCTTCGGCAGGCTTCCGTTCAAGTTCAATCTCTGAAGCGGCCGGCGGAGGACGCATGTGCTTTAGTCAGGACGATGTCTTGGTTGTCCCAACCTCAACTGGTACGGGTCGCGACGAATGCCGCCGCTTCCTTCAGCAGCTGGGCGTCGTCGCCATAGGGCTCAAGCAGCGCATGGGCCTGTTCGACGAGGCCGTGAAGCTGGCTGCGCGCCCAATTGGCGCCGTGCAGCGCCACCAGCGTCGCCTTGCCGGCGGCGGCATCCTTGCCGGTCGCCTTGCCCATCTGGCTGGCATCGGCGGTCAGGTCAAGCAGGTCGTCGGCAAGCTGAAAGGCCAGGCCGATCGCGGAGCCGAATTCGGCCAGCCGTTCACGGTCCTCGGCGGGAGCGCCGGCGATGAGGGCGCCGGCCTCGCAGGCAAAGCGGATCAGCGCGCCGGTCTTCATCGCCTGCAGCCGGATGATGCCGGCCTCGTCCGGCGGCGCCTGTTCGGCTTCGAGGTCGAGCTTCTGGCCGCCGACCATGCCGCCGGCCCCGGCCGCGCGGGCAAGCGCCAGCACCAATGCCGCCCGCCGCTCCGCCGGCAGCACCGTCGCCTCGCCCGCGATGATGTCGAAGGCAAGCGTCAGCAAGGCGTCGCCGGCCAGGATGGCGGTGGCCTCATCGAAGGCCATGTGCACCGTCGGCTGGCCACGACGCAAATCATCGTCGTCCATGGCGGGCAGATCGTCGTGGATCAGCGAATAGCAATGCACGCATTCAATGGCTGCCGCGACGCGCAGCGCCGCCTCGCCGTCAGCGGAAAAAATTGCCGCACTTTCCATGACCAGGAAGGGGCGCAGGCGCTTGCCACCGTTCAGCACGCCGTGGCGCATCGCCGCCATCAGCCGGTCAGGCCGGGCGATCTCGCCCGAAAGCGCGCGGTCGTCGAGCAGCCGCCGCAGCAGCACCTCGACGGCGGCTGCCCGTCTGATAAGCGCCATTTCGAACGCCATTTCGTCGTCATTCGTCATGGTCGGGACCGGTAGCCGACACTCAGACGTTGCGCAAGAAGCCAAGCGCCATTATGCCGGGGCAGGGAGAGCACGGATTGGGCGGCTTGGCGGAACCGATCGTCGATCATGAAACCGAAAAGCTGGACATGGCGACGAGATCGCGAGGCGTGAACCGCCGTGGTCTCAAACGCTGGGTCCGGCGCGGTATCGTCGTGGCCGCGGTGCTGGTGCTTATACCGACGGTGCTGACGCTCCTTTACCTGCCATTCTTCGTGCATCCGGTCTCGACGCTGATGCTGAAGGACCTGGCGACATTCTCCGGCTATGACCGCCGCTGGGTATCGATCGATGAGGTGTCGCCGGTGCTGGCCAATTCCGTCATCATGTCGGAGGACGGGCAGTTCTGCTTCCATCGTGGCGTCGATCTCGGCGAATTGCGGGGCGTCGTCGACGACGCGCTGGCCGGTGAAGCAACGCGCGGCGCCTCGACCATCACCATGCAGACGGTGAAGAACCTCTTCTTATGGTCGCGGCCACTGGGTTCGGTGCGCAAGGTGGTCGAACTGCCGCTGGCCGTCTATTTCGATGCGGTGACGTCGAAACGGCGCATCATGGAAATCTATCTCAACATCGCCGAGTGGGGGCCGGGAATCTACGGTATCGAGGCCGCGGCACGGCATCATTTCGGCGTTTCGGCAAAACAGCTGTCGCGACGGCAGGCCGCCCTGCTTGCCGTCTCCTTGCCAAATCCGATCGCCCGCAATCCGGCCAAACCCGGACCGGGCCTGAGACGGCTGGCCAATTTGATCGAGCGGCGCGCCGGCCGCTCCGGCGCCTATGTCGGTTGCCTCCGCTAGCCAACTCAAAAAAATTCGCGGCAGTGCTGGCCAAAACGGCACAGGGCGTGTATAGGCACCCGACTTTCTCAGATTTAGGCCCCGACATGGCCCTTTCACGAGGGCGGGCGGGGCTTTTGACCATGTAGTGGAGCATATCCATGGCCGTTCCGAAACGAAAAACCTCTCCGTCCAAGCGCGGCATGCGCCGCTCGGCCGACGCTCTCAAGGCCCCGACCTATGTCGAGGACAAGAATTCCGGCGAAATGCGCCGTCCGCACCACATCGACCTGAAGACCGGCATGTATCGCGGTCGTCAGGTGTTGACGCCCAAGGAAAGCTGAGACCAGCTTTTCCAAAAGCTTGAATTACAAAATGACCGGCCAGTGGCCGGTCTTTTTGTGTTTGGGGGCCAGGTAGCGCTCGTCTCGAAGCGTGGGCGGCATCGGCGCAGTTCCCTGGGCGGGCAACCGGCTGACATGGTTGTTGCGTGCGGTCTTCGACCGTGTTCAGCGCTGCCACCGAAAAATCTTGACGGCGTGCCTGTGGCGCATTCTACAAAGGATTGCCCCACATGGAGACGCCAGATGTTCGGTGCCATTCCGCTGCTGATCGTGCCTTTCGTGCTCTACAATCTCGGATTGCTGGGAATATTCGGAAGCGGTGACGATCCGTGGGCGAGCGAGGTCTTTTCATTCAGCATGATGTCGGGTGGCGTGTTCTCGATGACGCTCGGCGACCTGATGGTGCTGACCGGGCTGATCTTCCTGTTCCTCGAAATGGCGAAGTCGGTGCGCACGACCAATGCATCGATCATGGATCACCTTCTGTCGACGCTGGTCTTCGTGGCGTTCCTGGTCGAGTTCCTGCTGGTGAAGGGCGCCGCCCATTCCGTCTTCTTCACGCTGATGGTCATCGCGCTGTTCGATGTGCTGGCCGGATTCGCGGTGTCGATGCGATCGGCCAGCCGGGATATCAATTTGAATTAGGCCGCATTGACATTCAAGTGATGCCGGCCTGACCTAAATCTCGACACACTCTGGTTCCGATGCCGAGTGACGTTCAGCCCGGATCGGCGGAGAAACCGGCTGCCTCGATGCCGGCGATGGCCGCGGCCTCGTCATTGTCCGACGTGTCGCCGGAGATGCCGACGGCGCCGATGATGGCGCCAGCCTTGTCGCGGATCAGCACGCCGCCCACCACCGGCAGTACGCGTCCGCCGGAGACGTCCGAAATACCGGCAACGAGATGCGGACGCTCTTTGGCGAAAGCCTCGACCTTACGCGAGCCCATGCCGATCGCCAGCGCGCCATAAGCCTTGCCGGCCGACATTTGCGGGCGCAGGAACGAGGCGCCGTCCTGGCGCTGGAAGGCGACCAGATGCCCGCCGGCATCGAGCACCGAGACGCCGAGCGGCTTGAGCTTGAGATCGGCGCCCTTGGCAAAGGCGGCATCGATGATTTGCCTGGCTTTTTCGAGTGGCAGTGCGGTCATGGCGGTCTCCTGTTTGAAAACGCGTCGATCATTGACCGTCGACGGGCGAGATAACATCCCCGTTTCGGTTGAAATTGCTTCGCGTGAAGAGGCGGGATGGGAGCGGCCTTCGCCGACACCATCCGGATACGGCGTTACCGCTTGCGTGTCTGGGGATGGCTATTTTTTCTTGGCGCGGGCCGGCTTCTTGGCGGGCGCCGCCGGCGCATTGGCAAGATCTTCGGCTTCCTTGGCGAGACGGAGCGCCCGCAGCTTGTTGGTCTTGGCCTGGCGGGCGTCGCTCTCGGCGACGTATTCGGCCATCGCCTTCTGGCGGACGGTTGCCGCCTCTTCCTGCTTCTTGAAACGCAGCTCGGCGCGCGCGCGGGCAGCATCCCTAGAGTTCTCAACCAAGAGCTTTATCCAATCCCGTGAATCTTGATTTTCCGCCTCTTGTAGCAGAGCCGGTCCGAAAACGGGAAAATAAGTTGGTCAAGCGGCCGGGTTGGCGGCGGGTGCCTTGCTGGCAACCACCGCCTGATAGGCGGCCTGCAGGGTCGCGCGGACAGAAGGACCAGAAGCTGTGTCGAGCGGCACGCCGAGATGTTCGTGGCGCAACTCGTCCATGAACTTGTCCCACATCGGCTGTCCGCCCTTTTCCAAGAGCTCGGCGCGGATCGAGAGTTCTTCGCTGACCGGCAGCCATACGCGGCCCCAGGCGCCGAGATGGGCGAGGATCGGCACCAGCGTGATCGCCATCTCGGTCAGGCTGTAGATCGCCTTCTGCTTGTGCGAGGGGTCGTCGGCCTTGGTCAGCATGCCCAGCTCCATCAGGCGCTTCAGCCGGTCGGCGAGGATGTTGGAGGCGATGCCTTCCATCGACCCGTTGAGCAGCTCGCAAAAATGGCGTCTGCCGCCGAAGATCATGTCGCGAAGGATGATCAGGCTCCAGCGGTCGCCGAACACTTCCAGCGACAGGTTGATCGGACATCCGGACCGGCGATCCATGCTCATAAGATTTTTCTCCAAAACCGGTTGCATTATCGTATCGGTTTTATTATCGTGCAACCGATTGCAAAATACAATCAGTATTACAACGGGGGAGACCGCGTCATGACGACGATCGAACGTCCCGTAATCATGTCCGAGGCCTTTGGTGATCCGGCGAACCCGCCACTGTTGCTGATCATGGGCGCGATGGCCTCCATGCTGTGGTGGCCGGAGGCGCTGTGCCGGAAGTTGGCCGATTCCGGCCTGTTCGTGATCCGCTATGACAATCGCGATACCGGCCGTTCGACCAAATATAGACCGGGCGAGCCCCCTTACACTTTCGATGATATGGCCGACGATGCGATGCGTGTCCTCGACGACCACGGCATCGGCAAGGCGCATGTCGCCGGCATGTCGATGGGCGGTATGATCGCGCAGCT
This sequence comes from Mesorhizobium sp. M1409, assembly GCF_040317535.1. NCBI lineage: Bacteria > Pseudomonadati > Pseudomonadota > Alphaproteobacteria > Hyphomicrobiales > Phyllobacteriaceae > Mesorhizobium > Mesorhizobium sp. M1409. Next base: position 8,266 of record NZ_JAMYKV010000004.1, on the reverse strand, counting down.
TGTGGCGCTCAAGCACCCGTCCCGTGTCGCATCGCTGACCGTGATCAGCAGCTCGCCGATAGGGATCGACACGTCGCATCTGCCGCAAACCAGTGATGCCTATGCCGGGCATTCAGCCGAGGGAGCCAAGGTCGATTGGTCGGACCGTGACCAGGTTATCGATTTCATCGTCAGGGACGCGCGGGCGATCGCCAGCACCGCACACCCATTCGACGAGGCCCGGATGAGGGCGTTCGTCGAGCAGGACTACGATCGTTCCGGCGGCTTCCTGAGCGCGACCAACCATTTCATGCTTCGGGGCGGTGACGCATGGAAGGGCCGGCTGCGCGAGATGACGGCGCCGTTGCTGGTCATCCATGGCACGGCGGATCCGATCTTCCCGGTCGAGCATGGCGAGGCGCTGGCCAAGGCTGTCGCCGGCGCGAAAATCATCCGCATCGAAGGCGGCGGCCATGAACTGCATCCGGACGACTGGACGGAGATATCCGCCGCTATCGTCGCCCACACCCAAGCCGCTTAGGGCGACAAAAGCGGGCCTTGACGGACAGCGCCTGTCGCAAAGTTAATGCTTCAGTATTTGCCTCTGCTTGGCAGCACAGCGCCGGCCATCGCCGAACCACGAGACAGACGAGCAAGACATGTCCCTGACGCTTCATTTCCATCCGCTGGCCTCCTTCTGCTGGAAGCCGTTGATCGCGCTCTATGAGAACGCCACGCCGTTTACGCCTGATATCGTCGATCTCGGCGACGAGCAATCGCGCGCGGCCTTCCTGAAGATTTCGCCGAGCGGCAAGATGCCGGCGCTGCGCGACGATGCGCGCGACCGCACGGTGCTGGAGTCGACCATCGTCGTCGAATATCTGGCCGCGCATTATCCAGGACCGGTCGACCTCGTTCCCGCCGACATCGATCTGGCGCTGGCAGTCCGCCAGGCCGATCGCTTCTATGATTTCCACGTGCAGGAGCCGATGCAGAAGATCGTCGGTGACCGGTTGCGGCCGCAGGACAAGACTGATCCGTTCGGCGTCGAGCAGGCCCGCGGCCAGCTGCGCAATTCCTACGCCATCATCGAGCAGGATATGCAGTCGAAGACCTGGGCGATGGGCGACACCTTCACCATGGCCGATTGCGCGGCGTCCCCCGCGCTGTTCTATGCCAACAAGGTCGAACCGTTCGGCGACAACCACCCGGCCGTGAAGCGCTATCACGACCGGCTGGTGCAACGGCCTCCCTTCGCCAGGGTGATCGAGGAGGCGCAGCCCTACTTCAAGTTCTTCCCCTACAATGACGGCTGATCGCGATGCTGCACGATCCTGCCCAGATTGATCGGATGTTCCAGGCGCTCGCCGACCCGGCGCGGCGGCAGATGGTTGATCGGCTGTCGCGCGGCCCCGCTTCGGTCAGCCAGCTGGCCGAGGGCAACGGCACGGCCGGCCGAACGGGTCAGGCTTCCCAGAACTGATCGAGCCAGATGTTGAGTTTGAGGAAGCCGGTATTGCTCACCGTATAGACGCGTCTTGTGCCTTCGGCTTTGGCGTGGACCAGCCCGGCATCGAGCAGTACTTTCAAATGCTGCGAAACGGCTGGCCGCGATACGGGCAAACCCGAAGCGAGTTCGTTGACGGTTTTCGGGCCGCGGCGAAGTTCTTCCAGAAGATGGCGCCGGTTGGGATCGGCAATCGCCATGAAGGCGTCGGAAAACATCATGCCTTATTTGTGGGGCAAAGCCTTTCGAATCTCAACCGTCTGCTTCTGCTTTTCTTCTGGGATCAAGCCGCAATGCTTCCGGCGTCACCGAACGGTCGGCCGGCTGCGTCTTGAAGGCGTCACGATCGCCGATCGGCACCGGCGCGCGGCGGCTGATGCGCAGCAGCGTATAGCCGGCCAGGCAGAGATGCGCGAAGGCGGTCGCCAGGAACAGGCCTTCCGGGCGCATCCAGCCCATCAGGGCGGCGGCCAGCAAGGGTCCGATCATCGTGCCGAAGCCGTAGAGCAGCAGCAGGCCGCCCGACACCTTGACGAAATCCTCCGAGCGCGCGTGGTCGTTGGCATGCGCCACGGCGATCGAATAGAGCGTGTAGGCGAAGGCGCCATAGGCCGCGGTGAAGACGATGACGAAGACGCTGGAGCGTGGCTCGAACAGGAAGATCATGAGCGCGAACAGGGCCGCGCCGAAAGCCGCCCCCGCCAGCACGAAACGCCGGTCGGTCTTGTCGGACAGACGCCCGGCCGGAAGCTGCATGGCAGCACCGGCAACGACCACAAGGCTCATCATCAAGGCGATCTCGGCCGTGGAAATGCCGATGCGGGCCCCATAGACCGCGCCAAGCGTGCCCCAGGCGCCGTTGGCGATGCCGATCAACACGCAAGCGACCGCCGACACCGGCGAATTGGCATAAAGGCCTTTGACGTCGAGCGAGACATCCTGCAGCGGCTTGGGGTGGGAAGCGCTCGAGACCGCGGTCGGAATGAGCGACAGGCAAAACAGGATGCCGGTGATCATGAACAGCGACGCCGATTTCACATCGCCACCGGCGACGATCATCTGCCCGCCCATGATCGAGGCATAGGTGACCATCATGTAGAGGCCGAAGACGGTGCCGCGATTCTCGTTGGTGGCTTTCTCGTTCAGCCAGCTTTCGATGACCATGAAGGCGCCGGCCATGGTGAAGCCGGTGAAGGCGCGCAGCAGGATCCAGACATATTCGTCGATGATCAGCCCGGTGAGCAGCGCCACGATGGCGCCCGACGCGGCAAAGGCGCCGAAGGCGCGCACATGGCCCGCGCGGCGCACGATGCGCGGCGCGAAGAAGCAGCCGGTGACGAAGCCGCCGGCCCAGGCCGTGCCCATCAGGCCGAGCGATGCGGTCGAGAAGCCTTCCAACTGACCGCGCAGCGGCAGCAGCAGCCCGTGCAATCCGGACGCCGCCAGCAGGAAGGCAGTGCCACGAAGCAGCGAGAGGATCGGGCGGTAGGTTGCGAACATTGTTTGATCCGGCTCGTGTTTGACAGGGGCGCTGGGTCTGAAGACCGTCGCATTCGGGCTTTTCGGCGGCGGGCCTTTGCGCCCGCGCTGCTATCCGCGGCGGAACAGCGCCTCGGCAGCCGATTTGGTGGTGTCCTTGGCCTTGAGCTCGGCCTCCAGCCTGGCGATCTCGTCTCGCAGGATGCCGATGCGTTCCGACAATTCACCGACGGAAAGCAGCGACAGGTCCTGCCCGATCTCGTGCGGGCGCGCCTTCTTGGGTTCGTCGTCGAAGATCGCCATCGTCGCTCCTCCCTGATTTGGCCATTTGCCTGATTTGGCAATCAGCATACATAGGGCAGGGGCGTCGATGCAAACGGCCGATCGGATAACGGCGAGGAAAGACGGGAAATCTCATGGCGAGCGGACAGAAAATTCCGGCAAGAATGACGGCCATTGCGATCTCGGAGCCGGGTGGCCCAAGGGTGCTGAAGCCGGAAACACGCGACGTGCCGCAGCCCGGCCCCGGCGAGATACTGATCAAGGTGCATGCCGCCGGCGTCAACCGGCCCGATATCCAGCAGCGCAAGGGCGCCTATCCGCCGCCGCCCGGCGCCTCGGACCTGCCGGGCCTCGAGGCGTCGGGCGAAGTGGCGGCCGTTGGCGACGACATATCGCGCTGGCGCATTGGCGACCGCGTCTGCGCGCTCACACCCGGTGGCGGCTATGCCGAATATGTCAAGGTTCATGCCGGCAGCGTGCTGCCGCTGCCGGCCGGCTTCACCCACACCGAAGCAGCGGCCGTGCCGGAAAACTACTTCACCGTCTGGCACAATGTGTTCGAGCGCGGCGGCCTGAAGCGCGGCGAGATGCTGCTCGTCCATGGCGGTTCGTCCGGCATCGGCACCACGGCAATCCAGCTTGCCTCGGCCTTCGGCGCCTATGTCATCACCACCGCCGGCAGCAAGGAGAAATGCGATGCCTGCCTGAAGCTCGGCGCCGACCGCGCGATCAACTATCGCGAGGAGGATTTTGTCGCGGCGGTGAAGGAGGCAACGGGCGGCAAGGGCGCCAATGTCATCCTCGACATGGTCGGCGGCGACTATGTGGCGCGCAACTACGAGGCCGCGGCGGTCGAGGGCCGTATCGTCCAGATTGCCGTGCAGGCCGGTGCCGTGGCGAGCGCCGATTTCTCCAAGATCATGGTCAAGCGGCTCGTCCACACGGGTTCGACGCTGAGGCCGCGCACCGTAGAATTCAAGGCGGCGATCGCGGCGGCGCTGGAAGCGCAGGTGTGGCCGTTGCTCGGCACGCGCAAGGTGGCGCCGGTGATGGACATGATCTTCCCGCTCAGCGAAGCCTGGCGGGCGCATGAGCGCATGGAAGACGGCGAGAATATCGGCAAGATCGTGCTGGACGTCGGCTAACCCGGCATCACTTGAAGCCGAATACGTCCCTGGCGTGCGCCTCACTGCCTACAAGATGAACAGATGCTTAATGCTGCAATGCAGCATTTGCATCATTGCTATGCAAAATCAGCCATTCAAGTCCTCATCGATGACGCCTATTTGAGCACCATCGAAAACGAACACCGATTTGGAGGACTATCATGAACCCGATCCGCGCTTACCGTAACTGGCGTATGTACAACGAGACCGTCCGCGAACTGAACCGCCTCAACGCACGTCAGCTCAGCGACCTCGGCATCAACCGCGCCGACATCGAAAAGATCGCCCGCAGGGCCATCTAACCGTCGAGCGTGACCCGCGAAGGTCACGCCTGGCAAGCCAGAGCCGCGTCAGACGGGATTCCCGTCGCGGTTCCGAGCCCGCTGGACACAGTCCGGCGGGTTTTGTCGTTTTGGGCGCAGTTTCGCTCGCGGCATTGGCGCGAGCGCCATCCAGTCATTGCTTCCAAAAACATTGCGAAACAACAATGGAACGGTTATACAGGCCGCGAATTTCCCATTTTGGTGGCTCCAAACCACCGCCCGCGCGGGAACGCGGGCGAACGAGAAGGATTTTTAAATGGCCAATACGCTGCTGATGCCCAAGGCGACCGCCGTCTGGCTGGTCGACAACACCGCGCTTTCCTTCGAGCAGATCGCGCAGTTCTGCGGGCTGCATCCGCTCGAGGTCAAGGCGATCGCCGACGGCGAATCGGCGCAAGGCATCAAGGGCATGGATCCGATCATGACCGGCCAGCTGACCCGCGACGAGATCGCGCGCGCCGAGAAAGACCCGAACCAGCGCCTGAAGCTTTCGGAGCCCAAGGTGCGGGTGCCCGAATCCAAGCGCAAGGGTCCGCGCTACACGCCGCTGTCGAAGCGGCAGGACCGGCCGAATGCCATTCTCTGGCTGGTGCGCAACCATCCCGAGCTCAAGGACGCGCAAATCTCGCGCCTCGTCGGCACCACCAAGTCGACGATCGAGCAGATCCGCGAGCGCAAGCATTGGAACTCGGCCAATCTGCAGCCGATGGATCCGGTGACGCTGGGCCTTGCCTCGCAGATCGACCTCGACATGGAAGTCAACCGTGCCTCACGCGGTCGCGAACAGGCGCAGCCGGTCGGTGACACGCTGCTGCCGGCGGCCCTGACCGAGCGGTTGGTGCCGGCTCCCGAGAAGCCGAAGGACGAGGATGCCGAACTCGACGCAAACGCCGTGTTCGCCAAGCTCTCGGCCTTGAAGTCGAAGAACACGGACAACGACGACGACGAGTAAGATTGTCCGACATTCCAAGAAAAAGCCCGCTTCGAGCGGGCTTTTTTGTGGGGTGCGTCAGGTCTCAGGTCCGCGCGGCGCGATCCGGCGCCATGCCGTAATCCTCGCTGCGCTCCACGGCCCGGTAGAAGTCGGCGAGCTGCTTGCCGCGCTCCGGCTTGAAGATGCGGCCGGCGATCACCACCGAGGCGATGCGGTCGATGCGGAAGGCGCGGAAGTCATCGCGCATCTCGCACCAGGCGACCAGCGTCCACACCTTGCCCCAGAACCACAAGCCAAGCGGACGGATATCGCGGGCGGTGCCGCGGCCGGCCTCGTCCGAGTAGTCGATGGTCAGCACCTGGCGCTTTTCGACCGCGCGCTCGATCAGGTCGATCGCCTCACGGGCGGCATCACTGACCACCCACATCGGCGTATGGATCTCGGTGCGGGCGATGCGGTCCTTTTCGGCGTCGGGCAGTACGGCGCCGATCTTGACCAGTGCCTCGTCGGCGGCGCGCGCCATGGCGGCGCCGCCAAAGGCACGCACCATGCGGGCGCCGGCAACCAGCGCGACGATCTCGTCACGTGTGAACATCAGCGGCGGAAGGTCGAAACCCTCTCTCATCATGTAGCCAACGCCGGCCTCGCCGTCGATCGGCACGCCGGTCGACTGCAGGTCGGCAATATCGCGGTAGATGGTTCGCTCGGAAACCTCGAGCCACGTGCCGAGCTTCTGAGCGGTGACCAGACGGCCACCACGCAGATGCTGCACAATCTGAAAGAGCCTGTCGGCGCGGCGCATCGTTTGCTTCCCCAGTGTTGTTCCCATGCATGCCGTGGCTCCCGGACCGGGTCCACTTCCAGACGACATGCATTACGGCGTCAGCCCTTCGCATTTGCGCTGCGTGGCGACGAATGCCGCGCCGAAGGAAGTTTACTCGTTGTCGGCGTCTTCGCATCACGCACGCGCCAGAAGGGTGCTACGTCCCTCGGCGTCATGCCGCGCTCGAGATCCTCATTGGCGGCCTCCGCAACCCTGCGCAGATGATAGCCGATGGTGACAGGACATGTCACTTCGGCACCATGCTCGATGGCGAGCGCCGTGCGCAACGCACGCACGTCCAACTCGACTCCTTCGGGAATCGAGCGGATGAAATCATCGACCTGACGCGGCGTCGGCACCAGCATCGACTGACCTTCGACGACATCGGCCATCGTGCGCGGCGGCGTCGGCTTCACGCCGTTGCTGCCTGATGTGTCCAGCCTGTCGCTCCAACTCTTCATCGATCGTCCTTTCGACCGCCGATGCGCAGTCTCTGAGGCTCGCACCATCGCACGTCCCTCCTGACAGCATACTGTCAGGAGGCTTCAGCATACTCCTTGGCGAACAGCGTTCGCATCTGGGCGAGATCGCTGCCTCTTTCCGGATAGAGTGTGTTGAGAAAGGCGAGTGCGAAGGTGCCTGGCGCCGAACCGGGCGCGGAAACAATCTTGCCGTCGGCCACGGCATACGGCACATCCTGATAATTGCTGTCGCCGGCATAGCCGGCCTCATGTCCATAGATCCAGTCGCGGCCATTGCTGGTGTGCCTGGCTTTCTCGAACAGGCCGGCGCGGGCCAACGCCAGCGTGCCGGCGCAGATACCGCCGACCACGCCGTCGCGCGATGCAACGGCGTGGAGCAGGTCGGTAACATCCGGCGGTGCCTTGCCAAACCACTGATCGGAGCCGATGACGGCGACGGCGTCGAGATCGGTATTCTTATCCGCCTCTGCCGAGCGATCGGGCGTCAGCCGGAATCCGCTGATCCCGGTCACCGGCTTGCCGTCGGGCGTCAGCGATACGGCGCGGGCGCCGAACCATTCGACCGCCGAGGCCGCCAGCAGCCCGTATTCCCAGTCGGCAAAGCCTTCGATGAAAAGAAAGCCGATTGTCTTTCGTTCAGGCATAAGCTCGCTCCATTCCTCGCGCGCCAAACCTTGCTGCTGGGCTTTTTATCTGGGCGTTGACGCGCCCACGTCCAGCCGCCGGGTCGAAATTCGTCTCAATTGCCGCGAAAGCGACGGTCGGCATACATGTCCGGCCAGCCGATATCCTTGCGAATGTCCTCCGGCAGCGAGTTCATGAACCGCTGGGTGCGGATCTCGTTGCGCATCGTGCGGATCTTGCCGACATAGTGCTGCATGCCGCGCAGAATGGTAAAACCGTTCATGGCTAGTCTCCTCTCTGTGTATGGAGACACTATCGCATACCCCTCCTGACAGCAGTCTGTCAGGAGGGTGGCAGGGCACACGACAATAGTTCCGACCGGAACCTCCGGCAGGAAAAGCATCGTTTTCTCACCACATCAGACCGAGACCACGGCAGGCTCTTGGTTGGCGACCGTTCATCGCAAGGGTGCTGGTCAAGGCGCTGCTGTTCAGCTTTCAACGACGGACTGTCGGCACGCATGGTCTTCAGCGATGTGGCCGCGGTTCTGATATGAAGGGAGAAAATTCTTCCCCGAAAACAGCAGGGCTGTCCGGGGAAATCTATTCATATATGAAGGCCATCTGATTGAGGGAGGATCGGTCTCTTGGTCGGCTCGGATTGACCG